>NZ_JBEXUE010000328.1:0-11398 GCF_040614275.1 Streptosporangium sp. NPDC006013 | reverse complement strand
GCACCCGTGGGAGGCGGGGAAGCGGGGAACGAGGGTGGAGCCGTGGATGGCGATGCCACCGTTGAAGTAGACGGAGTAGAACATCGATCCCAGGATCCCGGTGGACCAGCCGGGGATCCGCGCTCCGACCCGGTAGTCGCCGACCGGGGTGTCGGCGAACCCGCAGTGGCCCTTCTCGCAGTACGACATGCGGGCACCGGTCGAGATATGGGTCACCAGCACGGGTTTGCCTTCCTTCCACACCGTGAGGAGCTGGCGTCGCAGATCGATCTCGGCCCGCTCGGGCCCTCCGTACCCCACCAGGGGCCTGATGCGCCTGGGGCGCAGGAGGGCCTGCCAGGTCGGCAGGTCGATCCTGTCGACGGGCCTCAACCCGTTGGCCTTCTGGAAGGCCCATACGGTCATGCGCAGCGCGGAATCATACGTGGAGCTGAGATTTCCCGGGGTGAAGCCCAGATCTCTAAGTCTTTTCTTCGCATTATGCACCTCGATTCCCCTGCTGCCCATTTTGAGGATCGTGAACTGGTCGGGAAGGGGGGCCTGCTGGAAATCCGGGGAGGGGTCGATCGCGGCGTGCGCGACGCCGATGGGGAGGGTTGTGGTCAGGGCGAAGATGGCGCCTGCGATCAGGGAGCGGTGGACGGTGCTTCGCATATGTGACGCCTATCCGCTGGCAGGAGGGATTAACCCTGTAATGCCGCTTGCCAGAAAGTAAGAGTTATACCGCTACGTGCGACCTGACGGTTAATGTGGAGGGATTTTCCCGAGAAAACAGATATGTGTTTTCAGGCGATGTTATATGATGATTTTAGAGACATATATAAGATATTTTCGGGGCCGTTGAGCGTGAACGGTGCACTGCCACGCGCTGCTCGCCCTCTCGCCCTGACGACGCCGCACGGCTGAACACCCCTGGGAGCTCACTGTGAAGTCCACTCCGCTGTTCGAGGCGGCCGGGGTGATCGAGACCCCGGTAGACCGGGTGGAGCGGCTGCTGCTGGCCGTGCGTCCCGGGCCCGTCGGCGCGGACAACGTCTGGCTGCTGGCGGAGCACGGCGGCGTCGTGGCGGGCGGCCCGGAGCGGTTCACCCTCAGCACGCCGATACACACCATGACCGTCGAGGTAGGCGAACACACCATCGCCTTCCAGGGCGGCTGGTGGTACCGCGGGGAGTACGCCGTCGAGCCGCACTCGGAGGGCGCCCTGCTCACCCACCGGGTCCGCAACGTCGCGACCCGGGGACGGTGGGGCGTGCCGCTCGCCAACCGCTTCTTCTTCGGCTTCGACAGGAGCACGCGCGACGGTTTCACCGCGGGACTCCGGCGGATCGGCGACGAACTGGGCTGCCGTACACGCCTGCTCTGAGCGCACGGCGTTTCCGGTACCGGATCCGCAGAGCCGGAAAACGCCGGGTGTGCCCCTCTGGGGCGCACGGGGATGCTCGCGGACGTCACGAAGACATCTCCGTACGGGATTCAGGGGAGCACCGGCCGATCAGCCGAGCCGGATGACGCCCTTGGAGACCTTGATCTTCCTGCGGGCCAGCGGCCGGGTGGCCGGCCCCCTGGCCACCGAGCCGTCGGCGATCCGGAACCTGCTGCCGTGGCAGGGGCAGTTGATGATCCCGCCGCGGATGGTGGCGACCGCGCAGCCCTGGTGGGTGCACTTGGCGCTGAAGGCACGGAAGGTGCCCTTGACGGGCTGGGTGACCACCCATCTGCCGCTGATGATCCGGCCACCGCCGACGGGGATGCTGCTGGTCTTGGCGAGCACGGGACCGGCGGTCTCTCCGGTCTCCTCGGTCGCCTCGGTCGCCTCGGTCGCCTCGGCCGGGCGTACCAACGCGACGGCCGACGCGATCGCGGCGGCGGCGCCGCCCGCGAGGCCTCTGAAGATCATTAGTCGACGGGTGGGGGTGGGCATGGCGGGCCTCCCGGGGGGACGAATGGATCGCGTGTGTGGTTCATATCACAGGAAAGCGGGCCTGCAGGCAGGCTCCGCGATTCTCCCCGGCGATGCGCAGGCTGCCACCGTGCCGTACCGCGATGTCCCTGGCGATGGCCAGCCCGAGGCCCGATCCGCCCGCGTCCCTGTCCCTGGCCTCGTCCAGCCGGGTGAACCTGTCGAAGACCGCCTCGTGGTGCTCGGCGGGGATGCCGGGGCCGTCGTCGCACACGTCGAGCACCGCCTCACCGCCGTCGGATGCCAGCCGGACGGTGACCGCGGAGTTCGCGTGACGTACGGCGTTGTCCACCAGGTTGGCCACCAGGCGGCGCAACTGCCCGGCCGAGCCGAGGACCACCGTGTCGGCCGCCACCTCCAGCGTCACCCTGATCTCCGGCCTGGGCCGCGATCGGGCCGCCTCCTCGGCCGTCACCTGGCCGAGGTCCACCTCCTCGTGGCAGACGGGCTCTGCCGCGTCCAGGCGGGCGAGCAGGAGGAGGTCGGAGGTGAGCGCCTGGATCCGTTCCACGTCGGTCAGCGCCTCGGCCGCCAGCGGCCCCGGCGGTGCCAGCTCAAGGCGCGTCCTCAGGATGGCCAGCGGGCTGCGGAGCTCATGGGCGGCGTCGGCGACGAAGCGCTTGTGCCGGCTGACCGCCAGTTCGAGGCGGTCGAGCGTGCGGTTCATGGTCTCGGCGAGGCGGGCGATCTCGTCGCGCGACCGCGGTACGGGGACCCGCCGGTGCAGGTCGCTGGCGGTGATGTCGGCCATCTCGGTACGGATGGCCGAGACCGGTGCCAGTGCCCGGCCGACGGCGAGCCAGGTCAGGACGGCGACCAGCAGGAGCAGCGCGGGGATGCCGGGCAGCAGCAGGCCCCACAGTGCCCGCAGCGCGTCTCCCGTCGGCTCCAGTGACGCCCTGGCCTGCACGACCAGCACGCCGTCGGCGGCGTCCACGGGCATCGTGGCCAGGGCGAAGTCGTCTCCGGGCGCCCACTGCGCCACCTCGGTGGGCTGGGCCTGGAAGTCTCGCACGGCTCCCGGGGACTTTCCCATGGGCGATGCGGTGGTGGCCGGGCTCAGGGCCGAAAGCTCGGAAACCAGCGGTGCGGGGTACGTGAGGATCTTGACGTCGGGATCGAGGAGAGTCGTCTTCGCCAGACTGACGGTATCGGCGGGTTTTCCGGCGACCGCCACGCCGCCGGCGAGCACCTTGGCGGTGGCGTCGGCACGGCGGACGGCCTCGTTGGAGGCGCTCCGCGCCAGGCTCCCGGTCAGCACGCCGACGAGCACCGCGGCCGCCACGCCCAGCGCGACCGCGACGATGGCGGTGGCCGCGAGGGTCGCCCGGAGCCGCACCGACAGGCGCGACGCCATCTTCAGGCCTCCAACCGGTAGCCGGCGCCGCGCACCGTCACCAGCGACGAGCGGCCGAACGGAGAGTCGATCTTGCGGCGGAGCGCGCTGATGTAGACCTCCACGATGTTCGGGTCGCCGTCGTAGGAGAAGTCCCACGCCTGGGCCAGCAGTTCGCTCTTGGAGACCACCTCGCCCTGCCTGCGCGCCAGGCCGTGCAGCACCGCGAACTCCTTGGGGGTGAGGGGGATGTCCACCTCCCCGCGGCGGCAGCGGAGCCCCGCGGGATCGACGCTCAGGTCGCCGACCACGATGGACACCGGTCTGGCGTGGCCGCCCCGGCGTACCAGCGCGCGCAGCCGGGCCAGCAGCACCACGTAGGAGAACGGCTTGGACAGGAAGTCGTCCGCGCCGGTGTCCAGGGCCTCGGCCTCGTCGTGCACCCCGTCCTTGGCGGTGAGCATCAGGATCGGCGTCCAGTTCTCCGCGTCGCGGAGCCTGGCGCAGACGGTGTAACCGTTCATCCGGGGCAGCATGACGTCCAGCACGATCACGTCGTACGGGTTCTCGGTCGCCATCCACAACCCGTCGCGCCCGTCGTACGTCACGTCGACGGCGAACCCCTCGCCCGCCAGCCCATCCTTCAGCAGATGGGCCAGACGTTTCTCGTCCTCAACCAGCAGCACACGCATACCGCTCAGAGTGCCGTACTCCGCCTAAAGCCAACCTGAAGATGATTTCTGCCGCCTTCAGGCTGGGTTCAGGCAGCGGGCGGGAGTCTGTGATCTCCAGATCCGCCTGACAAGGAGAACACCCATGCGTATCCGCATGCTCGCCGCCGCCGTGGTGACCGCGGGGGCACTGATGGCCACCCTGACCGGGGCCGCCAACGCCGACGACACGCCCACGCCGGGTCCCAAGGAGGGCACCGTGCAGATCCAGTGCGAGGGTGGCGGCCAGGCGACCCTGATAACGCGCCGGCTGACCGAGGCCGAGATCAAGGAGTTGGAGAAGGCCGGATCATCGCCCGCCGCGCCCTTGGTACGGGCCGACGAGGCCGGGGTGCCGAGCGGCCAGGTCAAGGACTTCAGGCGCACCCGGGCGGAAGGGGAGGACGCGAAGGTGCTCCCTCCGCTTCCCGAGGGCGTGACTCCTGGCAAGGACGTCAAGGTCATGGCCGCTCCCTCGGTGCCTGCGGTGCCCGGGGCCCCGGAGGCCGTGGCGATGACCGTGATCCTCGAGGACGTTCACGAGGGGGCCGAGAGGGTCGAGGGGGCCAGGAAGGCCGAGAAGGTCGAGGGGGCCGAGGGGCCCGGAGGTGCCATGGTCAAGGTCACGAGCACGTCCGTCGAGGGCGCCCCCGTCGTCACCTGCGCCAAGAAGGAGTAGCTCCGCGGGGGTGATCCCAAAGACCTGCGAGCCGGCCGGGGAAACCCGTGCGGGAGTGACTCCGGCCGGCTCGCAGCCGACCGGGACGATCGGGGAGCGTCCCGGGAGGCCGTACCGTGTTGGGGGGCCGGTACGGTTCAGCCCTCGGGGAAGGTCGGGTGCGGGCCCAGGGCCCAGTACTCGTACAGGCCGTAACCGACGTGGCCGTCGTACTCGAAGCGGCCGACCGCGTCGACCAGGCCCCACATCGTGGCGGCGTCCTCCGGAAGGGTGTGGGTGACGCCCTGGACCACCGGTTCCGGCCCCTGGTACATGCCGTGCCTCCAGTCCGATTCCAGGCCATATCCGGTGCCCACCATCAGGTGCACCGGGAGAATCGGGGTGCAGTGCACGTCGAAGGGCTTGCCACCCGGCGGAGAGAAGGAGATCGTCGCCTCTCGTACGTCCCGGGTGCCCTCCGCGTACGTCGGACGGTACTCGGGACGGCCGAGATACTCCTCCTCGCCCTGTCTCGGGGTGCCGAACCCCCACACCCGCACCGCCTCCTCCAGCACCCGGCGGCCCTTCTCGTCCTCCTGGACGATGCACAGGATGGCGTGGTCGTCGAACTGGATCGGGGTGTAGAGCCAGTAGAAGGTACCGGCGTCGCGGGCCTGGATGCCGGGGGGCTCGGGTTCGCCGACCGGGCGGATGCCCCACGAGCGGTCGCGGGTGCCCTGCCAGCGGTCCGGGGTGACCTCGACGCGCTCGTCGCCGATCAGTATGTGCCCACTCCACCTGCCGGTCTGGGCCAGCCGGGAGGAGTCGAACAGCACGCGTTCCTGCCGGCGTAAGAAGTGCCGGGGCTCCAGCGTGGCCGGGATGGTGCCCTCCCAGGTGAGGTCGAAGGAGAGGCCGTGCTCGGTGGGGTCGAGCACCACCCGCAGCCGTCTGAGTCCCTCGATCACCTCGACCCGGAACGGGCCGACCCGGGTGTCCATCCGGTCGTCGCCGAGTTCCCGGGAGGCCCGGACCACGCGGTGCAGGTTCCGGTGGCGTACGCAGGCGAACGCGTCGGTGACCCCGAGGTTGGGATACTGCCCGAGGCCGACGATGAGCATCAGCTCGTCGGATCCGGCGTGACAGTTGAAGTAGTACCGGTCGTAGAAATTACGGTCCGAGGTCGTGACGTGCCGCATCACCTCGGGTGACTGGTGTACGGGATGGTCGTCGAGGGGCGACAGCGTCATCGGGTGCTCCTTCTGTCTCAGGAACACGTTCTAACAAGCGCTTGGTGAATCGGTCAATGGTGCGCGGTCCGCACAGCGGTATGGCCCGCGCCTTCGAAGGCGCGGGCCATACCGCTGACAGGTGACGTACGCCGTGGTCGGCCGACCCGGGTACGGGTCGTACCGCTAGGGCAGTTTCTTGGACGTGTGCTCCGCCCTGGCGTCGGCCCTGCCACCGATCTCTTCGGCCTTCGACGTGGCGTCGTCCGTCACGTCGGAGGCCTTGCCCGCCGTCGCCCCCATCTTGTGTCCCACCCATTGGGACGCGTCGGAGGTGCTGTCCTTCAGGGTGTCCGCCCACTGGTCGGCGTTCTTGCGGTACAGCGCGTAGCCCGCCGCTCCGATCGCGACGCCGGTGACCAGCAGGACCATCGGCCATCCGCGGGACTTGGTGGGCTTGGGATCAATCCTCGCGGCAGCCTGGGACAGCGCGGCGCTGAGTTTCGGCGCGAGCTGTTCCTCGATCGAGTGCGCGGCGGCGTCAAGCCTCGGTGCCGCCCACCCGCGTGCGACGATGATCTTCTCGCCGGCCACGTTGCGAGCATGATCGGCCATCTCAAAGGCCTGGCCGGCCACGTCGCGGGCCTGGCTGGCCAGCGGGCTGACCCGATCCACGACGAGGACAGCCTGAGCCTTCGCGTGGCGCAGCCGCCTTTCCGGAGCCACGATCTTCATGTGGCGCTTTCCAAACAGTGCTAGAGGCACAACAACCTCCCCATTCGTTGGGGCCCCGTCGCCACCCCTTCCCGCTCGAAGACGGCTCAATCATGACGGCCCGTGGGAGGATGCATGAGGGATCGGCTTCGGCCGAAATCGTCAAAGCGCTACAAAAGCAATACGTTGCATAGGCATTGCCACAACCTGAAGGGGGCAGTCCGATCATGGCTGAGAAGTTGATCGCGAACCTCAACACCAATCGCGGGAGCGTGAAGGTCCAGCTCTTCCCGGACCACGCGCCCAAGACCGTGCGCAACTTCGTCGAGCTCGCCGAGGGCACCCGCGAGTGGGTGCACCCGGAGACCGGCCAGAAGTCCACCGCCAAGCTGTACGACGGCACCATCTTCCACCGGGTCATCTCAGGCTTCATGATCCAGGGTGGCGACCCGCTGGGTCAGGGTGTCGGCGGTCCCGGCTACAAGTTCGACGACGAGATCCACCCGGACCTCTACTTCAACCGCCCGTACCTGCTCGCCATGGCGAACGCGGGCATCCAGATGGGCCGCGGCACCAACGGCTCCCAGTTCTTCATCACCGTGGTGCCCACGCCGCACCTGAACGGCAAGCACACCATCTTCGGTGAGGTGATCGAGGGTCAGGACGTCGTGGACGCCATCGCCAAGACCGACACCGACGCCCGCGACCGTCCCACCGAGCCCGTGGTCCTGGAATCGGTGACCATCGAGCGCGTGCAGAGCTGATCTCTCGCCCGGCGGCCTCCTGCGGAGGCCGCCGTTCGCGTTTCCGGCCGGCGTCGCTCAGTCGCCGTTTATGTGTGTACGGGCACTCGGGATCGTGAATAGGCTGGCAGTCTGGGGATAACAGAACGCGCGAAGGGGCCAGCCACAGACCATGACCACCCAGCCGTCCAGTGACCCCGACACCGTTGTCCCCAACTGCTACCGGCATCCAGGGCGTGAGACCTACGTCCGCTGCCAGCGCTGTGAGCGCCCCATCTGCCCCGACTGCATGCGCGAGGCCGCGGTGGGCTTCCAGTGCCCCGAGTGCGTGGCGGAGGGCAACAGGGGCATGAGGCAGGCGCAGTCGGTGTTCGGCGGCCGGGCGGTCGTCACGCCCCGGGTCACCTGGGCGCTGCTGGTTCTCAACGTCCTGGCCTACTTCGCCGAGACCGTGCGCACCGACTGGGTGCTGGCCAACTTCACGATGAACTCCTACGCCGTCGCCTACGACGGTGAGTGGTGGCGCCTGATCACCGGGGCCTTCCTGCACATGCCGCTCGGCGGTGGCGGCTGGGCCCTGACCCACATCGTGTTCAACATGTGGGCTCTCTACGTCATCGGCCCCGAGTTGGAGCGGCGCCTCGGCTCGGCCAGGTTCCTGACGCTCTATCTCCTCGCGGCGATCGGCGGGTCCGTCGCGGTCTATCTGTTCGGCATAGCCGCGGTCGGTGCCTCGGGCGCGATCTACGGCATGTTCGGCGCGCTGTTCGTGCTCGGCAGGAAGCTCGGCTACAACGTCCAGGGTGTGCTCTGGCTGATCGGCATCAACGCTGTGATCACCTTCGTGATCCCCGGCATCAGCTGGCAGGGACACCTCGGCGGCCTGATCGCCGGCTCCCTGGTCGCGGCGGTGTTCGCCTTCGCCCCGGCCAGGAACCGCAACGCCGTCCAGTGGGGAGGTTGCGCGGCGATGCTGGTCGTTCTGGTCGCGCTGGTGCTGGCGTTGCCGCCGTTCGCCGTCCAGGCCGAACTCGGCATCTACGGTTGATCCACACCCTGATGCTTCCCCAGGGTGTGGATAATGCCTGTGGAAAAGGCTAACGCCAGCGGGTGGACAGGATCACACCGAGGATGATGAAGGCGAACCCGACCAGCAGGTTCCAGTTCTGGAGGGCGCCGAAAACGGGCGCGGTGGGCGCCACGTAGTAGACGGCGATCCACAGGATGCCGACGATCCAGCAGGTCACCATGACCGGCGCCAGCCAGCGCGGGCTGATCTTGATCTGCTGTGAGGTCTGCGGCGGGGTGTAGACCGGCTTCTTGCGAGTCTTGGGCTTGGGCACTGGGGTTCTTCTCCTGCGTCAACCCTGCGCGATCCGGACCGTGCGCAGGCCATGTCGATTAGCGTAGTCGCTGGTGGGTGAAGTCCCGTGTAAGGATAGTCCGCGCAGGTGGGCCATGGCGATTCCGTGAGGCACCATACTGCGGCAAATGTTCTGCCGGACCCGTGATTCGTTCCCACCGGGCGGGTGTCCCGTGGCTAGCCTTGCCCTTCGTGAGAGCCGTGTTGAGGGTCATGGGCGATCTGAGCATCACCGCCGGCCTGGTCATCCTGCTCTTCTGCGCCTACCTGTTGTGGGGCACCGGCTCCTACACCGCGGAGCAGCAGGTGCTGTTGCAAAGGCAGCTCATCGAGGGTGGGAAGGCCAGCCGGGAGCACGGGCCCGGCCCGGTCCGGCTGGGCGGGGCGGTCGCGCTGCTGTCGATTCCCAGACTCGGCGACGACTACCGGTACGCCGTCGTGGAGGGCGTCGACCAGGACCGGCTGCGGATGGGACCAGGTCACTACCCCGGAACCGCTATGCCAGGAAAAATCGGTAATTTCGTTCTTTCGGGCCATCGGACCACCTATGCCGCCCCCTTCGGCCGCATCGACGAGCTCCAGCGGGGCGACCACATCGTGGTCGACGCCCGCGAGGCCCGCTACACCTACCGGGTCACCGGCAGGCGCGTCGTCGACCCCACCGAGCTCGGCGTCATCGCCCCGGTCCCCGAGCAGCCGGGAAAGACGCCGACCAGGGCGACGATCACCCTGTCCACCTGCCACCCGAAGTACTCGGCCGCCCAGCGGCTCGTCGTCTTCGGCGCGCTGGACCAGAGCCAGGACCGCCCCGGACGACCCGAATAGCCCCGGCGACCAACCCCGACAACCCGGAGAAGGAGTCTCGTGTACGGCTGGATCTGGCGGCTGCTTCCCGGAAACCTCGCGGTCAGGGTGTTCACCGCCGCCGTACTGGTCGCCCTGGTCGCGGCCGTACTCTGGTATTTCGTGTTCCCCTGGATCGAACCCCGCATCTCCCTCGACCCGACCGGCGTGGGCTGATGAGCCGCGTCCTGGTCGTGGACAACCACGACAGCTTCGTCCACACCATCGTCCAGTACCTCCGTGAGCTCGGCGCCACCTGCGACGTGCGGCCGCGTGACCAGGTCAGGGTCGAGGACGCCGCCGGCTTCGACGGGGTTCTGATCAGCCCCGGTCCCGGCACCCCGGAGAACGCGGGCGTGAGCGTCCCGCTCGTCGGCTACTGCGAGGCCCACGGCATCCCGCTACTCGGCGTCTGCCTGGGGCACCAGGCCATCGCCATCGCCCACGGCGCGACCGTCTCGCGGGCCCCCGAACTGGTGCACGGCCGCACCAGTGCGATCACGCACGACGGGCGCGGCGTCTTCGCCGGCCTGCCGTCGCCGACGACCATGACGCGCTACCACTCGCTGGCCGTCCTGCCCGAGACGGTTCCTGAGATCCTTGAGGTGACCGCGACCACCGGTGACGGCGTGATCATGGGTCTGCGCCACCGTACGGCCCCCGTCGAGGGCGTGCAGTTCCACCCCGAGTCGGTGATCTCCCAACACGGTCATCGGCTGCTCGGAAACTGGCTGGAAAGATTGTTGTAACGCGGCGCCCTTCCTGGGCGATTGACCAGTGAGAGTCCTTCCGCCATCGCCCCCGAGTGGCGGAAGGGCTCTTCCCCGTTTCCGGGCTCTCGCACAGGCGATGCCGGAAGGTCACGGGGAACGAGGAAGGCCCCCGCGATCGCGAGGGCCTTCTCATCTGCTCGTCATGTGTTCCGGGTCAGGTCCCGTCGGGTGGCGACTCGTCGAAGATGGTGCCGTCATCGGGCTGCGTGGGCGTGTCGTCCGTCGGCTCGTCGGGAATGGTCGGCTCGTCGGACGGGTAGGTCGGCTGCTCGGTCGGCTGGGGCGCCTGCCCGCTCGACACGATCAGCGTGATCGTCGTCCCCGGCTGGTACTTGCCGCCCGCCTCGGGAGACTGGCTCAGCACGGTGTCCTTGGGCAGGTCACTCGGCTGCTCGACGACCTTCCACTTGAAGCCCGCCTCCTTGAGCATGTTCTTGGCGTCCCCGACGGTGAGGTTGACCACGCTCGGGACCTCCACCGCCTCCTTGGGCACGTAGATGCGCACGGTGCTGCCCTTGTTGGCCTTCTTGCCCGCCTCGGGCAGGGTCTCGAAGACGATGCCCTGCTTCCTGCTGGAGGGCTTGCTCTGCAGGCTGACCTCGAAGCCGGCGTCCTCAAGGGTCTGCTTGGCGTCCTCCACGGTCATGTTGAGCACGGAGGGCACCTCGACCTTCTCGATGCCCTTGGAGACCTTGAGCGTCACCTCGGAGTTCTTGTCCACCTCGGTGTCGGCCGCCGGTTCGGTGTCGATCACCGACCCCTTCGGTATCTCCTCGTCGAACGCCTGGACCGTCTTCACCTTCAGGTCAAGGTCCGTCAGCGCCTTGGTCGCCGCCTCCATGGTCTGCGAGGCCAGCGGAGGGATCTTCACCTTGCCCGAGGCGGTGGGGGTGCCGGGGGAGCTGAGGAACATGTAGCCCACGCCGACGAAGGCGCCGATGACCAGCAGGGGGATGAGGATCCACGCCGCGGTCTTGACCGCGGTGTTGCTGCTCTGCTGCCGGCGCCGGCCGCGCTCGCCGGTGCGCCCGCCCCCCTCCTCGCCGTCCCGGCGTACGAGTACGGC
>NZ_JBEXUE010000327.1:0-11477 GCF_040614275.1 Streptosporangium sp. NPDC006013 | reverse complement strand
GGACCGCTCAGGAGGCGTTGACGAACGTGCGCAAGCACGCGCCGGGCGCCGAAGACCGCGCGGCGGCCCCCGGCCGGTGTCCGAGCGTCAGCCGAGAGTGTCGATCGCACCGATCATGATGTCCCAGAACCGGTCCCGGTCGAGTACGGTTCCGACGTTCGCGTTGGACTCCCAGTCCATCCGGCCGTGCAGGTCGGCCACGGTGGCGCCCCGGGTGTGCTCACCGTCCAGCTCGACCCGCAGACCCACCCGGACATGCGTGAGGACCGCGGGATCGATCAGGTAGGCGACGGTGATCGGATCGTGCAGCGGGGGCGCCTCGAATCCCCAGGTCTGGTGGTAGCTGGAGCCGAAGAAGGTGAGAAGTTCCACGCAGACACGGGCCAGCGGGGTGCCGAGCGCGGCTATCCGGTCGAGCACGTCTGTGGTGACGAGCGCCTGGTGGCTGACGTTGAGCCCCACCCAGGTGGTCGGGATGCCGCTGCCGAGCACCTCCGCCGCGGCCTCCGGGTCGGCGTAGATGTTGAACTCGGCGTAGGGCGTGTGGTTGCCACGCTCGGTGGAACCACCCATGATCACGATCTCGCGGATCCGGTCGCGGTCGCCGGGATGGCGGCGCAGCAGCGTGGCGATGTTGGTCAGCGGCCCGATGGCCACGACCGTCACCGGTTCGTCGGCGGCGGCGAGCGTGTCGTGGATGAGCTCGACACCGTGGCGCGGATCGAGGGGCACGTCGGGCTCGCCGAAGGCCGGGCCGTCCAGCCCGCTCTCCCCGTGCACATAGTCGCCGATCTCCAGCGGGCCGGCGAGCGGCCGGTCGCAACCGGCCGCGACCGGCACCCCGGTCGCCCCCGCCAGGCTGAGCATCCGCCGCGCGTTGAGGGCGGTCTTCGCCACGGTCTGGTTGCCGGCGACGGTGGCGACCGCGCGCAGGTCGATCGCCGGGTCGGCCACCGCCAGCAGGATGGCCAGGGCGTCGTCGTGCCCCGGATCACAGTCGAGAATCACCGGGATCGGCATGTCAGATCTCCTTCGCCAGCCAGCGCACGGCCCGGGTGAAGAGGGTGCGGTAACCATCCCAGGTGACGAACTCCTCGGGGCACCAGTGCGGGGCGATGTCGGAGGCCCAGGCGAGAGTGCGGCCCGCCCCCGCCTGCCGTACGGCGAGCAGCGGGTCGGCGCCGACGGTGGCGAGCAGCCGGGCGTCCTCGGGGACCTCGAAGCGGTTGTAGCCGAGCAGGTCGGGCCAGTCGGAGGGCAGCCCGTCCACGATGGGATGGGCCGGATCGACGACGACGCCCGGAAGACCCTGCGGGGCCTCCACCCGGTCGTCGTAGGGAGAGATCCGGGCGGGGAGCACCCGCTCCACGGGGGTGCCGCGGAAGGCCGCCTTCGCCTCGATGCCCTGGAAGCTGAGATAGCCACCGGCCATCGCCAGCCCGCCGCCCTGCTCCACCCAGCTCGCCAGCAGGTCGAGCCGGTTCGCCGACTTCCTGCTGTGCAGCCAGGTATCGGGGTGCAGCAGGATGCTGTTGGCGCCGATGTCGGAGAGCACGACGACGTCGTAGGCCGCCAGCTCCTCGAACGTCCCGGGGAACAGCTTGGGCACGTCGTGCGCGGGTAGATGGTCGACCTCGATGCCGTCCGCCACCAGTACGTCGCGCAGCGGCTCGAAGCCGGTGTGGTAGGTCGTCGTGGTGAACTCGTCGAACCCCTTGTAGTGGGTCGACACGCTCATCCACGACTCGCCGGCGACCAGCACGCGGGTCATATTGTCTCCTTCAGGGGATCTTCGGGGTGGTGAAGAGCTCGCGCGGGTTGGCGACGAGCAGCCGGTCGGTGTCCTCGGGGGTCAGCCCGTGGTGGTGCAGGCGCGGCACGAAATGCGTGAGGATGTGCGCGTAGCCGGTTCCGCCGTACCGGACCAGCATGGTCTTGAGGAACACGTCCTGGGAGAGCAGCAACCGGCCGCCCAGGCCGGCACGGACCAGCCAGGCGACGGCGGCGGCGTTCTCCTCGTCGCACGGCGACTGGCCCTCGCCGGGGTAGAGATAGTCCATGCCGCACATGTCGTATCCGAGGTAGGCCCCCCGGGCGGCGAGGGACACCTGGTAGTCGCGCTCACGCAGGCTGGGGTTCAGGTGTGACAGCACGGTGGCCGTGAGGAGGCCGCCCTCCTCGGCGACGACGTCGAGCACCCGGTGGCCGTGCCGTACCCACCCGGGCAGGTGCACCGAGAGCGGCGCGCCGGTGCGGGCCTGGGCTCGGGCGGCGCCCCGGAGCACCTTCTCCTCGGCCGGGGTGAAGTCCGGGGAGATCCCGATCTCCCCGATCACCCCGGCACGTACTCCCCCGGTGCCGTCGACCAGATCTCGCTCGATCTCGTCGGCGACGTCGGCGGCGCTCATGCCGCGAACCCGGGCCGGGTGGGTGCGCTCCAGGTAGAAGCCGCAGCCCATCACGATGTTCAGGCCGGTGGCACGGGCGATGCGGACCAGCTCCGCCGGAGCGCGGCCGATGCCCTCCGGGGTGACATCCAGCACGGTGCGGCCCCCACGGGCCGCGAATCGGGCCACCTCCTCGATCGCCACACCGGTGTCGTCCAGGGACACGTTGTCGCGGGAGAGGTAGGGGTCCAGTCTCAGCCGGCCGAGGAACTCCATCCGCACCGGTGAGCCGGCGATCAGCTCACCCTCGGCGTCGCCCTCGGGGGCGGGGTGCCAGGCGCTGGCGCCGTCGTTGCGCAGGTGCTCGTGGCAGAGAGTGATGCCGAGCTCGGCGACGGGCACCTCGCCGAGCACCGTGGTCGCGGTCGCGTCGGCCCGGCCGGTCATTTCCGCACCGCGCCGAACCTCGCCCACATTTTGTTGTTGGCGAAGATGGCCAGCAGGAGAATGCTGCCCTGCACGATCTGCACATAGAACGGCGAGACGTGCAGCAGCACCAGGCCGTTGGCGATGACGCCGAGGGTGAGCGCGCCGAAGATGGTGCCGAGCATGCTGGCCCGTCCGCCGAACAGGCTGGTCCCGCCGAGCACGACGGCCGTGATGACCTCCAGTTCGAACCCGGTGCCCGCGTTCGACGACCCGGAGCTGAGCCGGGTGGCGATCAGCACTCCGGCAAGCGCGGCGGCCAGGCCGGCCAGCACGTAGACGGTGAGCCCGACCCTGCGGGTGTTCACACCGGTACGGCGCAGCGACTCACCGTTGGAGCCGAGACCGACCACGTAGCGGCCGAACGGCGTGCGTGTCAGGACCAGCCAGCCGAGCAGCGCGATCACCACGGCGAGGATGGCCGGCACCGGTACTCCGGCGATGCGGCCCTGGCCGAGCTGGACGATCCACAACTCACCGTCGATCGGAGTGGAGTACCCCTCGGTCGCGCGCAGGGCGGTGCCCCGCAGGATCGAGAGCATGGCCAAGGTGACGATGAACGCTGGGATGCCCTGGTAGGAGGAGAACCAGCCGTTGACGAACCCGATCGCCGCGCCGAGCGCGAGGATCGCGATGAGCGCGAGGGTAGGGTCCCAGCCCTGCTGCAGGACGATCGCCAGCAACGATCCGGACAGCGCGACCGTCGAGCCGACCGACAGGTCGATGCCGGCGGTGCTGATCACGAAGGTCATCGCGACCGCGACGATCAGGGTCGGCGAGATCTGCCGGATCAGGTTGAGCAGGTTGCCGACGCTGGCGAAGCGGTCGGCGGAGAACGAGAAGAAGATCAGCAGCAGGACCAGTACGGCCCCGATGGCGATGGTCTGGGCGTGGCTGCCGATGTGGGCGGTGAGCCGGGCCGATCGGGTGGTGACCACCCTCTCACTGGTGACGGTCATGACCGCGCTCCCTCGGGCTGGTCGTGGGCGACGATCTCCGACACGAGCCGCTCCAGGCTGGTGGTGCGGGCGTCGAGGTCGGCGCGGAGCGTCCCCTCGTACATCACGCAGAGCCGGTCGCAGACCCGGAACAGGTCCTGGAGGCGGTGGGTGATCAGAATCACCGAGACCCCCTGGGAGGAGACGGTCTTGATCAGTTCCAGCACGGTCTCGACCTCGGCGACGGCGAGCGCGGCCGTGGGCTCGTCGAGGATGAGCAGCTTGGGGCCGAAGGTGACCGCGCGGGCGATGGCCACCGCCTGCCGCTGGCCGCCGGAGAGCCCTCCCACCGGGATGTCGGTGAGAGGGATCCGGATGTTGAGCGCGTCGAGTTGCCGGCGCGCGTCCTGGTGCATCCGCTTGATGTCCAGCAGCAGGCCACCGGCCCGGCGCGGTTCACGGCCGAGGAACAGGTTGCCCGCCACGTCGATGTCGTCGCAGAGCGCGAGGTCCTGGTAGACCATCTCGATCCCCAGCTCGCGAGCGTCGCGGGGGGTGGCGAAGGACACCTGGCGGCCATCGAAGACGATCTGCCCGGAGTCCGGCACGACGGTGCCCGCCAGCACCTTCATCAGGGTGGACTTGCCGGCGGCGTTGTCGCCGACCAGTCCCACCACCTCGCCCGCACCGACCCGCAGATTGGCCCCGCGCAGTGCGTCGACCATTCCGTAGCGTTTGCGGATGTCGCGCATGACCACACGGTCCGCGCCGGTCGCCTCGTAGTCGGTCATAGGGGTCTCTCCGCCGCTCACTTGAACGTGGAACGGTACTTGTCGACGTTTTCCTGGGTCACGATCGTGATGGGCACATCAATGGTCTTCTTGGCCTGCGCGCCACCGACCAGCGCCTTGACCTCCTTGACCGCCTCGTAGCCCTCGGTCCTGGGGTCCTGCTGCACGACTCCGGCGACGAAGCCGGCGTCGATGCCGCCGATCGCCTCCGCGGTGAGGTCCCAGCCGAAGACCTTGACCCGGTCGCTCGCGTTCTGCGACTTCACCGCGGCCACCGTGCCGAGCAGCGCGGGCTCTCCGGTGGCGTACACGGCCGTGAGGTCCGAGCGCGAGGTGAGCAGGTTCTCGGCGGCGGCCAGGGCGGCCTCCTGCTTGTTCTGCCCGTCCACGGTCTGGACGATCTTGGCGCCGGCCGCCTCGACGGTCGAGTTGAAGCCGTCCTTGCGCACGTTCTGGATGAAGGAGTTGAGCGCGCCGACCACGCCGATGTTCGGCGCGGCCACGTTCTGCTTCTTGGCCCACTCGTTGACGAACGTGCCCATCTGCTTGGCCGCGGCCTCGTTGTCCACGCCCACCTGGGTGTCGACCGCCGGGGAGTCCACGATCGCGTCGACGGCCACGACCTTCAGTCCCGCGTCCTTGGCGATCTTGGCGGCGGGCTTGATGCCCTCGACGTCGATGGCCACCACGATGACGCCGTCGAACTGCTGCTGGACGAAGTTGTCGATGGCCTCGTTCTGCTTCACCGGGTCGTCGTTGGCGTTGAAGATCGTGAGGTCGACGCCCGCCTCCTTCGCGGCCTGCTGGGCGCCGGCGTTCATCTCGTTGAAGAAGATCGCCTGCTGGTTGATCTGCACCAGGCCGATCTTCGGCTTTTCTCCGCCGTCGGCCGAGGGCGCGGTGTCGGAAGCGTCCGTGCCGCCACATGCCGCGGCCAGCAGGCCGGTGGCAAGGATCGCCGTGACGGCGGTCAGGCGGGTGAAGCGAGTCGGTCGTGCCATCGAATCAGCCTTTCGAGACGCTGATACAGCGGGGGGTTGGTAATCGATTACCAATGTCCGGGGATGGTAGCGACCAGGGCAAACTCTCGTCAAGGTGACGTAAGGCCGCGGACGCTCTATGGTTCTAACAACCCGCACATGAGCGAGCTCACATGGCGGGGAGGCGGCCGGTTATCCTCAGCGCGACCAGGGAAATCGATTACACAACATGGGCGTGACAATCCACGACGTGGCCAGAGCGGCCGGCGTCTCCGTGGCCTCGGCCTCGCGTGCCCTGTCCGGGCGTCGCAAGGTCACCGCCGAGGTGGCCGAGCGGGTCACCCGGGCCGCCACCGAGCTGGGCTACCGGCCGAACGCCATCGCCAAGGCACTGCGCGACCAGACCACCGGAACAATCGGCATGATCGTTCCCGGCATCGGCAACCCGTTCTTCACCACGATCGTCGAGTCGGTGGAGCATCAGCTCCAGGAGACCGGACATGACCTGCTGCTGTGCGCCTCCCTGTACACACCCGAGATCGAGGCCCGGCGGCTGAACACGCTGCTGGCCCGGCGGGTGGACGGCCTGATCATCAGCCCGTGCGACTTCGAGGCCAGCGCGCCGGCCGTGCTGAACGCAGCCCGGCAGGTGCCCCTGGTACAGGTGGACCGCTACATCGAGGGCGGCGGAGCCGACTGGGTCGGCGTGGACGACGACTCGGCACTGGCCCAGGCGGTCGACCACGTGGTCGCCGGAGGAGCACGCTCCGTCGTCTTCGTCAGCAGCCGCCTGATGAACTCCTCCGCGAGGTTGCGGCTGGCCGGCTTCCAGCTCGCCACAGCCCGTGCCGGGATCGCCTCCCTGCCGCCACTGCTCGGCGAGTTCACCCTCGCCTGGGGCTTCGAGGCCGGGCAGGCGCTGCTCGCCGGCGACGCCCTGCCGGACGCGGTGGTCTGCGGAAACGACGAGATCGCGGTCGGCCTGCTGCGGGCACTGCGGCTCGGCGGTGTACGGGTTCCCGAGGAGATATCGGTGGTGGGGTTCGACGACGTCGGCCACGCGGCGATGTGCGACCCGCCGCTCACCACGGTGCGCCAGCCCGTGGAGGAGATGGCAGCCGAGGCGGTACGCCTACTGAACCAGGTACGGGTGGGCGATCCACGGCCCGCGCAGCGCATCGCGATCGCCCCCCGGCTCGTCGTACGGCAGACCAGCCGCCCCGTGACCGGGGGCGTGGTCACCGCCGGAGCCGGAGGAACCATGACCGGGGACGGTCAGGAAGACAAGGAAACGACATGACCGACGTCGTGGAACTGACCCGCGAGCTGATCAGGATCGACTCGGTGGGCGGTGGCGAGGCCGCGGTCGCCGAGCCGCTCGCCCGCAGGCTGGAGGCCGCCGGTTTCGAGGTGCGGGCGCACGACCACGCGCCCGGCCGTACCGGACTGGTGGCCCGGTGGGGAACGGGCATGCCCGTCACCCTCACCGGCCACCTCGACACGGTTCCGCTGGGCGGCCAGGCATGGACGCACGAGCCGCACGCCGCGGAGGTGGACGGCGACCGGCTCTACGGGCGGGGGTCGAGCGACATGAAGGCCGGAGTGGCCGCGCTGGTCGTCGCCGCCGAGCGGCACGCGCGCGGGCCGGGCCGCCGGGTGGCGCTGGAGATCGTCCTCACCGCGGGAGAGGAGACCGGCTGCGAGGGCGCGATCGACATGATCGCCCGTGGGCTGGTCAGCCGATCCCGGGGACTGCTGGTGGCCGAGCCCACCGCGAACCGCGCCCTGCTCGGGCACAAGGGCGCGCTCTGGCTGAAGGCGACCGCCCAAGGCCGGACCGCTCACGGCTCGATGCCCCACCTGGGTGACAACGCGATCTACAAGCTGGCCCGCGCCATCGGCGCCGTCGAGCGCTTCGATCCCGGCGTTCCCCCCCACCCCTGGCTCGGCGCGCCGACCGCGAACGTGGGGACCGTACACGGCGGGATCAACGTGAACTCCGTCCCCGACCTCGCCGAGGCGACCGTCGACATGCGCACGGTCACCGGCCAGGATCACGCGGAGCTACGCGAGCGGCTCCGGGAGAGGCTCGGCGGGGAGGCCTCGCTGGAGGTGCTGACCGACCTGCCCTCGGTGTGGACCGACCCGGACGACCCCTTCGTGCGGGCCCTGCTCACCGCGGGGGCCCGCCCCCCGGGCGACCGACCGGCCGCCAGCTACTTCACCGACGCCTCGGTGCTGGTCGCCGCCTGCGGCGGAGTACCCACCGTGATCTGCGGCCCCGGGGAGCCGGAGCAGGCACACGTCACCGACGAGTACTGCGAGACTCCCCGGATCGAGGAGGCCGTCGAGATCTACACCGGCGCCCTGGCGGGGTTGCCGTCGTAACAAAAATCGGGTGAATTTGCCTGACCTGCGGTAACGCAGCCGGCCAGGCACGCACCTGGAGCTCGATGAACTCAGCCTCGGCCCGTGCGACGTCCGGATACACCTCGCGCTCGGTGTGTTCGGCCAAGGCCCGGTAGACGTCTGCCGGACTCGGGTTCCGCCTCCGCCGGTGCGATGTCCACCCACGTTCACCGGACGGCCGGGACCGTCCGGCGAACCGGTGAGGACTCCCTGACACCTGACAGAGCACTACTGGGCGCGAGCGTCGCCGGGAGACGGTACGGCCGTGCCGTCGTCGCCGTCGTCCTGCGGCTTCGCGGTGAGATAGGCGGCCCTTCCCACCATGTAGGCGGCCACCGCGGCCGTCACCACCTGGTAGACGGCGACCAGGATGATGACGCCGGCGATCTTCCAGCTGGGGTCGCGCAGCCACATGGCGAGCAGGATGAGGTGGAGGCCGAGCACCTGGGGCTTGGTCGCCGCGTGCATGCGCGCCAGGGTGCCGGGGAACCTGACCATGCCCACCCCCGCCGCGAACGCCAGCGTCGCCCCCAGCAGCAGGCAGACGGCCGCGGCCACGTCCATCGCGGTCACCGGGCACGCCCGGAGAAGAACCTGGCCAGCGAGACCGAGCCGACGAACCCCAGCAGGGAGAGCACCAGCAGCACGGGCAGCATCGAGTACTCCCGGTAGGTCGCCGCCCCCGCCCCGATCGCGCAGATGACGACAGCGGTGAGCACGTCCAGCGCGACGGCGCGGTCCAGCATCGTCGGACCGCGCACCAGGCGGTAGAGCGTCATCGCCGCCGCGGCGGCGAGCAGTCCCAGAGCGATCAGGTAAACCGTCGTCATCGCACCTCCTCCTGATCCGCGCGAGTGCCGAAGGCGGCCACGATGCGGTTCTCCAACCGGGTCACGTCATCCTGGGTGACCTGGCTGACCGTCGACGGGTCACCGGGCACGCCGAGCACGTGGAGCAGGAGCGTTCTCTCCCGGACGTTCGCCTCCAGCACCAGGCTGCCCGGCAGCGCCGACAGCGCCACCGTCACCAGCACCGCCATCGGCTCCGACGAGGCGCGCAGTCTCACCTCGACGAACTGGACCGGCGGCGGTTTGCCCAGTCTCAGCGCCCAGAAGGCCACCCGGAAGCTGGAGATCACCATGTCCCGTAAGAAGCGGATGAGGAACAGCAGGATCTTGACAGGATGGAGCCGGATGCCGGTGTCCTGGATCGGCAGGGGCAGCAGCCACACGAGGACCAGCCCGGCCAGCAGGCCGCCGAGCACGTTGCCCACGCTCAGGTCTCCCCAGAGCAGCAACCAGATCAGCGTCAGCCAGAGCACCTGCGGCAGCGGCACGGGCCTGCCCAGCAGCCGCAGCACCATGAACGTCGGGCGGGGCTCGTTCACCGCTCACCGCCGAGCACCGCGGAGATGTACGGTTCGCGGGCCAGCAGTTCCTCCGCGGCCCGCTCCGACAGGGCGGACAGCGGGCCGGCCAGCACGGTGAAGGACAGGGCCAGCGCCACCAGGGCGGCCGTGGAGGCGAACATGAGCTTCGGCATGGTGACGGAGGTGACGATCGCCTCGTCGGCGGCCCCGGCGGCGGGCTTCGGGTCCACTCCGTCCGCGTCCTCCTGGGTGTCCTCCTGGGTCTCCAGCACGGTTCCCCCCTCGGTGACCATTCCCGCGGGCGGCACCCGCCAGAACGCCTTGTTCCAGGTCGTGGCCACCGCGTACAGGGTGAGCAGGCTGGTCACCAGCCCTCCGGCGACCAGGGTCAGGGCCATCGGACCGCCGTCCGCCACTCCCGCCTGGATCAACCCGAGTTTGCCCAGGAAGCCTGACATCGGCGGGATGCCCGCCAGGTTCATCGCGGGCACGAAGAAGAGCACCGCGATCACGGGTGTCAGTTTCGCCAGACCGCCGAGACCGTCCAGGGAGGTGGTGCCGGTGCGGCGCTCGATCATGCCGGTCACCAGGAACAGGCTCGTCTGCACGGTGATGTGGTGGGCCACGTAGAAGATGGCACCCGCCATGCCCTGGACGCTGAACAGGGCGACTCCGAACACCATGTAGCCGATATGGCTGACCAGGGTGAAGGAGAGCATCCGTTTTATGTCGGTCTGCGCCACCGCCCCGAGCACCCCGACGAGCATGGTCAGCAGCGCCGCCCACATCAGTATGTCGCCCACCGGACCGCCGGGGAACAGCAGTGCCTCCAGCCGGATGATCGAGTAGACGCCGACCTTGGTGAGCAGCCCGGCGAAGAGCGCCGTCGCGGGGGCGGGCGCGGTCGGATACGAGTCGGGCAGCCACGCCGACATCGGGAAGATCGCGGCCTTGACCACGAAGACCAGCAGGAGCGTCAACTCGACCAGCAGCCTGACATGCTGGGGCAGCACCGAGAAGCGCTCGGCCAGCTGCGCCAGCGACACGGTGCCCGTGGCGCCGTAGGCCACCGCGATCGCGACCAGGAACAGCAGTGACGAGGCCAGTCCTATCACCGTGTAGGTGGCGCCCGCCCGGATGCGGGACTCGGTCCCGCCGAAGGTCAGCAGCACGTACGAGCCGCCGAGCAGCATCTCGAACCCGACGAAGAGGTTGAACAGGTCCCCGGAGAGGAAGGCGTCCGACACTCCGGCGACCATGATCAAGTAAGCCGGGTGGAAGATCGACAGTGAGGCCTTGTACTCCTGGTCGGCCCAGGACTGGGAGAGCGAGTAGATCATCACGCAGAGCGTCACCGCGGAGGAGACCGCCAGCATCAGCGTGGAGAGCCGGTCGGCGACGAGCGCGATGCCGATCTGCGCGCCCCAGCCCCCGGCGTGGGCCACCAGCGGCCCCTGCTGATCCGCCGCGAACAGCAGGACCAGCGACACGAGCAGCACCACCGTGAGCGTGCCCACGCTGATCAGCGCCTGCAACCTGCGCAGCCTCTGGCCGATGGCCAGCTTGAGACCGACGGCCAGCAGCGGCAGCACCACGGGCACCGGGATCAGCGCCTCCATCAGTCCTCCCCCTCCAGCTCGGGATCTTCCGCCCTGGCCTGTCGTGCCCGGTCCTCCCGGATCGCGGCGCGCATCTGCCTGCGGGCATCGCGCTGGCGGGCGCGGAGCCGCTTGCGGATCTCACGCTCGCGTGCCGCCTGTTCCCGCTGCCTGCGGTCGAACTCGGCGCGCACCTCGCGGAGGCGCCTCTCCCGGCCCTCCTTGGAGACGTCCTCCGCCTGCTGGGCCTCGGCGAAACGCTCGGCGAGCCGCTCGGCGGACAGGCCGTCGTTCTTGTGCTGCTGCAACCAGTGGCCCAGGTCTACGTTGACGTCCAGGATCCGCTGCTCCAGTTCCTCGGCCTCCCTGCGCTCCCACTCGTGGTGTTCCTCCTCCAGCCGGGCCAGCTCGGCGCGCTGCTCGCGGACCAGTCGCTGGTACGCCGCCTGCCGGTCGAGCACGGCCTGGCTCAGCTCGCCTTGCCTGGCGCGCAGCCGCACCCGGCGGTCCTCGGTGTCG
>NZ_JBEXUE010000326.1:0-11487 GCF_040614275.1 Streptosporangium sp. NPDC006013 | reverse complement strand
TTCCCGCCTCCGCGGCGCGGCCCGCCGTCGGGGGCGGGCCCGGGGCGGCATCCGGCGCCCGCGCCGCGGCGAATACCGAGAGGCCTCCGCGCCCGGTGAGCGCCGCGGCCGCCAACACCCTGATGCTGACGAACGTGCAGACGGGGAAGTGTCTGACCATCGCGGGTGGGGTGAGCACCGACAACAACGTGACGGCGTTGCAGTACGACTGCGACGCGCACCCCTCGCGCCGCTGGACGCTGAGGCTGGCAGGTCCCGTACGGGAGGGCTGAACGGGCTCCCGTCCCGGCTCGGGTGACTCGTGTGAGAGGGCTCGCGGGAGTCGCCCCGGCCGCTCGCGGGCGAGTGCCCGGATGGTCCTTTCGCGGAGGCCGGTCGGCAGTGCCAAAATTGACAGATTAATTTGTCCAATGGTTCCATCGGGGCATGTCCGCGACCGAGATGACGCTCATGGACGAGCCCGACCGCCTGCGCGTGGCGCTCACCCCGATCCGCCGCCGGCTCCTCGACCGCCTGCGCGAGCCCGCCTCGGCGGTCCGGCTCGCGGCCGAGTTCGACCTGCCGCGCCAGCGGGTCGGCTATCACATCAAGGTGCTGGAGGAAGCCGGGCTGGTCGAGCTGGTGGAGGAGCGTCCGCGGCGCGGCTTCGTCGAGCGCGTCATGCGTGTCACCGCCAACGCCTTCCTCGTCGACCCCGGCGTGCTCGCCCCGGCCACCGAGGTCGCCGAGACCGCCGAGTTCGACGAGGGGTTCCGCCGCGTCGCCGACAGGTACGCCGCCGAGCATCTCGTCGAGGTGGCCGCAGGCACCGTGCGCGAGGTCACCCGCATGGCGGCCGCCGCCGACCGGCAGGGCGTCCGGCTGCTGACGTTCACCGTCGAGGCGCGGGTGCGCTTCGCCGAGCCCGGCGACGTGCACGACTTCACCGACATGCTCGCCGAGGCCGTCTCCCAGGTCGCCGCCCGCTTCGACGCCCCCGGAGGGCGGCCCTACCGTCTCGTCGTCGGCGGGCACCCGGCCCCCGGCCCGAGAGGAACCGGCGGCTGATCCTCTCGTCGTGACCAAGGTTCGTTCCCCCGCTGGAGGTATTCGATGACAGAGAAGCCGTTCTTCGTCGAGGTCACCATCGCCGCTCCGGTCGAGGACGTTTGGGGCGCGCTGCGCGATCCCGAGCGGATCCGGCGCTGGCATGGCTGGCACTTCGACGGCCTCGACAAGGAGATCGAGGTCATCTACCACCAGGATGTCGTCGAGTCGGCGGCCGAACACCGGCTGGAGGTCCAGGGCGGTGACCTGTTCGAGCTGACCGACCTCGGCGGCCGGACGCGCCTGCGGATCACCCGGGCCCCGCGCGGTGGCGACCCGGACTGGGACGCCTACTACGACGACGTCACCGAGGGCTGGATCACCTTCGTCCACCAGCTCGCCTTCGCCCTGGAGCGGCACCCGGGCGCCGACCGGCGCACCGTCTTCCTCTCCGGCGCGGCGGCCACACCGGTGCTCGAGGCCGCCGGTCTCGCAGCCGTGGCCGAGTTGCCCCCCGCGAGCCCGTACGAGCTGTCGGGACCCACCGGCGAGACGCTGCGCGGTGAGGTCCGGTTCCGCTCGGCCAACCAGGTCGGTCTCACCGTCGAGGGCTGGGGCGACGGCCTGCTGGTCGCGGCCCAGAGCCCGCCCTCGCACGTCAACCCGGGCGGCGCCGCGACGATGGTGCTCACCGCCTACGGCCTCGACGACGCGGCGTTCGCCGATCTGGAGTCTCGCTGGAACGCCTGGTGGGGGCGGAACTTCCGGCCGCTCTAGCGGGTGAACCCCCGGTGGCGCACAGACCGTGGTCGTGGCGCGGCCCCTCGCCTCCGGGGCGAATGAGCGGCACCCGGCCCGGACCCCGCCTGCCAGGCCGTCTTCGGCATGGGCCGTCCGACGCCGGAGCCGTTCTGGCCCGGACCATGCCCGCCGGGTTACGGGTTTGTCGGTCAGGGGCGTTAGCGTTCCGCGCATCACGGTCGCGGGTGCGGAGATCCCCGCGAACGTCGGCAATCCGTGCGTGGTGAGAGGCGGGATCCCTTGGGCTGGCTGGCGGCGGGCGACGGGTATGAGGTCGCTCTTGTGGAGGGCCGGGTGGCGGCGAGGGCCACCTCCGGCCGTGCGGCGGGACGGCGGCTGAAGTCGCTGCCCAAACAGGTTCGCGAGCATCCCGAGGTCGAGCGGCTGCGCCGCCTGGCCGAGTGGCTCGACCGGCACGAGGCCGCCTGCCTGGCGCGGGTGGACGCCTGGATGGTGTCATCCCTGCCCGTTCCCACCGAGTTGGTGGCCCGGGTGTGGCCGGACGAGGCGTGGCGGTCGGTGCTGCGCGACCTGGTGGTGGTCGGCGACGACGAGGTGGGTTTCCTGCGGGACGTCACGGACTCCGGCGAACTGCGGATTGTGAACCTGGACGGCGAGACCGTCCGGTTGTCCCCGGAGACGGTGACCCTGCCGCATCCGGTGCTGCTGCCGGATCTGGAGGAGCTGAGGGAGTTCGCCGCGGAGCTGGGCGTGACCCAGCGCGTCGAGCAGATCCACCGGGCGACCTGGGGCAGGCCGGTCGATCCCGCGGAGCCGGGAAAGCCCGGGGAGAAGGCCGCGGAGGTGAAGGAGTTCGCCGGGGGAAGGTTCGCCTCCCGGTTCGGTCTCGCCGCCCGCGCGACCTCGCTCGGCTACCGCGTTTCCGGTGGCTACGCCACCTGTGTGGTGCGCGACGCGGGGCGGAGCGCCGAGGCCGCCGTCTGGATCGGGGAGCCCTACTGGGACGGCGAGACCGAGACGGGCAACCTGACCTGGCACGACCGGGAGGGCAGGCGGCTGCCGTCGCGGGAGGTCGGCCCGGTGGCCTGGTCGGAGGGAATGCGCATGGCCGCGGCGCTGTACGCCGGCCGCGACGTCGAGAAGGGAACGAACGCGTGAGCCACACCATGTCGTCGCCGGGCACCCCGGAGGCTCAGCCGTCCGGGGAGCCGGAGCGGACCGGAGTCACGGGCGCGGCCATGGCCGGGGAGTTGCTGGAGGCCGGGGCGGTCCTGCCGTCCGGCACGAGCGGGGGCGGTGAGCGGGCGGTGCCGCTGACCGCGCGCGCCTACCGGCACCCCGGGCTGGCGGACCGGGTGGTGGTGCGCCTGGTCGCCGAGGAACTGGGCGCCGCGGAGGACGCCGCGGCCCGCTTCCTAGGGCTGGAGCCGGACGGCGAGCCGGTCGTCGTCGGGGTGGGCCTGCGGCGCTCGCTCGGATTCCCCGAGTGGGTGCTCGTGCATCACCCACGGGACGGCCACCACGCGCTCGCCCTGGTGCCGGAGCTGGACCGCGCGGGCAGGCAGGCGAAGTCCAAGCCGAAGGCCGCCCTCGACGCCTACCAGCGGCTTGCCACGCAGCTGGCCGGGGCCGTCCCGCACTTCCTGCCGACGTTCCTCGAACAGGCGGGCCGGGTGTTCCTCTCGGTGGAGAACACCGCCTATGCGGCGCAGCTGTTCACCCAGGCGCGCAGGGCCGAGACCGAGCACGGCCTGCCCGTCGACGAGGACCGCCTCGACGCGGTGTTCCTGGAGTTCGCGCTCGCGGGAGCCCTGCCGGTCAAGGCCCTGTCGGCGTACGCGAAGGAGCTGGCGGGCCGGGTGCCGGCCGACGAGGCGCTGCGCAGGGTCCACCGGCTGTGCGTGCGCCGCACGGCGGCCGGACTGTCGCCGTCCGCGCAGATGGCCACCGAGCTACGCCGCCTGGCCAGGGCCGCCGGGCGCGACGCGGACGCCGAGGAGCAGTCGTACCTCATGGACCTGCTCGCCCTGCCCGCCACCTCCGGGGCGGCGCTGGGCTGGTGGAAGGCGCACCGCCAGGCCCTGGTGAACCTCGCCCGGCGAGAGCCCGCCTTCCGCGGGACGCTGCTGAACACGATGCCCGCCAACGGCGACGACGACATGCCCGCCCTCTGGCTGGAGATCCTGGAGGAGTCGGGCGCCGCCGAGGGCCTGGGAGAGGCCGAGGTACCCGAGGGCGAACGTCCCGCCGACGGCACGGCGGGCTGGCTTGAGCGGTTCCTGGCCATCTGGAACGTCGGCTGGCGGGGAAATCCGCGACTGCCCAGCCTGTACGCGCTGATCGAGCGCGTGGCGGGACGGCTGCGCGCCGAGCTCGCCTCGACGGGCGCGACGGTGTCGTTCAAGCAGGAGCCCGACCTGGTCGACCTCCTGCTGTCACTGGACATCCCGGTCGCCGACCCGGACGACGGCGCGCGCCTGCTGCTGGAGCCCTGGGCGCGCGGGGAGGAGAGGCGCGACCTGCTCGCGCTCGCCGCCGACCTCCGGTTCCGGCCCGCGTTCCACCGCGCCGCCGAGTCGTTCAGCGACGACACCGACGGACACCGGGCCGTACGCCTCCTGGCGGCCTCGCCCGGCGGCCGGACGATGCTGGCGGAGTGGGTGGCCGCAGTCGCCCGGCGCTCGGCCGTCGCCGGGCTGCCGCAGCTGCCCGACGCCCTCAGCCGGTTGACCTGGCTGCCCGGCGAGGCGCTGGTCCTCGCCGGGGAGGAGGTCGCCGAGGCGGTACGGGCCGACCTCGCCGCCGAGCTGGCCAGGACGCTGCGCGGCGGGCTCCTCGACGAGCTGGGCTGGCCGGACTGGGAGGAGGCGGTCGCCGACCTCGTCGGCCCGAAGGACCTGGACGAGATCGAGACCGCCGACGCCTGGCCGAACCTGATCGTCTCCGGTCCCTCCCGGGCCAGGGTCATCGGCCCCGAGGGCACCGTGCTCGTCCACGACCTGCGCCCCGCGCCGGACGACGCCTGGGGCGACCCCGGCTTCCATCACGTCGACGGCGAGCTGCTCGTCTACTGGGGCACCCATGGTGACGGGTTGCGCGGATACTGGCACTCCTCCGCCGGGACGATCCTCCCGATGGAGGGGGAGATCAGCTGGTGGAGGCTGGGCTCCGACACGGTCACCCTGCCGCTGCCCGGCGGCGGCCGGACCACGGGTGCCGGTGTGCTGCATCCGGGCGACACCGTGGTGCCCCGCAAGCGTCGCCTGATCGGTGACGGGACCTCGTTCTGGACCTGGGACGCCGACGTCGACAGCTGGCGCGAGTACGACCCGGTGGGCATGGCGGACGGCAGGCTGAGCATGCCCGGCTTCCTCGCCGACGCGCTGCGCTCGGCACCGCCGGGCAGCACCTTCCGCAGTGGCTGGGTGCTGCCCGCCCTCTCCGGTGAGGTCACCCCGGCCGGTGTCCAGGCGGACGGCCTGATCGGCTGGCGGGTGGTCGAGTTGCCCGACGGGTCGCTGCGCGGTGAGGACCTCGCCGGACACACCGTCACCTTGCGCGGCGGCCCCGACGGGCACGGCCGTCCGTCGCGTGCGGTGGTCTTCCCCGGCGTCGACCGGCCGTGCGCCGTCGTCCACTCCTACCAGGAGGTCAAGCTCGTCGACCCGGAGGGCGTCGTCGTCGCGACGGCCTCGCTGCACGGCGGGCCGGGAGTCTTCGCGGAGGGCACCGCCCTGCTGCCGCCGACTCGTCACTGGCACCGTATGCGGCCCCGCGACCCGGAGGGCTCGTCGGCCCTGCGCCGGATCGACGGGGAGACGGCGGCGGCCCTGCTGAAGGCGGCCCTCTCCGTCGAGTCCGCAGAGTCCGCCGGGTCTGCCGGTGGCGGGCAGTCCGGGCAGCCGGGGCAGCCTCCGCGATCGGCGCGGGAGGAGCTGCGCGACCTGGTCCGCTCCCTGCTGCCGCAGGTCACCCATGACGCGCTGATCGCCGGGATCGCCGGGGTGGTGGCGTTCGCCGCCGCCCAGCGGGCCACCCTGGACGCGGCGGCGGCGAGGCTCGCCGCCGGTCTCACAGGCGAGGAGGAGGAAGGAGCGCCGGAAGGCCCCTCCGACCAGCTGCTCGCCGACGCACTCAACGGCCTCGGTGCCGAAACCTCCTACTGGGGGCGCCGCGAGACGTCCCACGGCATCTTCCAGCAGCTCCGGACGATCGGCCGCGAGCAGCGGACGCCCTCGGGCCGGACCCTCCGTGTCCACGTGGAGGGGCCGAGGCTGGCGCACCTCTCCACCGAGTGGGAGCCGCTGCTCGACCGGTCGGCCGCGCTCGCCTTCCGCGCGGCGTCGGCGTTCGATCCCGGGCAGGCGGGTGCCCTGCGCGAGCTGCTTTCCGAGTTCGAGGCGCTCGGGCTGGGCTCCGCGGCGGAACCGTCCCCGTGGCGCCGTTTCCTCCTGCGCCTCGACGGGGCCTGGGTCGACAACGCGCGGAACAAACGGCCCGGTAACCGCTGGCGCAACCTGCTCCCGCTGGAGGACGGCGCCCTCATCGCGTTCCTGAACTTCGACTCCGACAGCGGCGGCTACCTCTTCAGCGCGCTCTTCTACGACCCGGCGGGCCGCTTCGACGTACCCCACCCCTACACCGTGCGGTCCTCGGGCCCGATCGGCGAGGCCAGGCACGCGGGCTGGCTCGGGGAGTTCCTCACCGAGCTCGCCGGACGCGGCCCCGCGCCCTGGCGGCCGGAGAGCGCGGAGGAGTTCGCGCGGCTCACCGGGGTGACCGAGACGACGGCACGGCTGGTCGTCGCGGGGTTGCCGTACGTGGACAGCTACGAGCGCGGCTTCCTGCCCGGTGACCTGCGGTCGGCCCTCGGAGTGAAGGCGGCCGACGCCGCCGTGGCCAAGGACGAGCTGCGCCGGTTGAACGCCGACGTCCGGCGGGAGGTCGTCGGCGCGCTGCTGCCCGAGCGCCCGGCGGAGCTGTGGACCGAGGGGCCCGACGTCGCCGCCGCCGCGAGGGTGTGGAACGCCCGGGTGGGACGACGGGCCGCCGTCCCCGAGTGGCTCGTCGGTGAGGCGACCCGCGCGGTCCGCGCCTGGTGGGAGCCGAGCCGGGCGCTGCCCGCCCTGCTCGACCCGGCCTCGGCGCCGGAGTTCGGCAACGACCTGAGCTGGCGGGTGAAGGGCGATCGCGTCGCCCCGGCCGACGGCGTCGAGACCGGATTCACCCAGTTCACGTTGCTCTCCACGATCGCGCTGACCGCGTGGCTCGCCCACCGGCTGCCCTCCGGCGATCCTGTACGGGCCGCGCTGCCCGCCGTGCTCGCCGCGATCAGGGAGCGGCTCGCCCATCCCGGCCTGATGCTCGACCTGGGCGAGTACGTCGACCTCCCCGCGTTCCGCAAGGTTGCCGGAGCCCCCGCCGAGGTCGCCGAGGGCTGGGAGCGCTACGGCGCCGTGATCATGTCCACCCATGACGACCGGCCCGCCCCGGGGCTGCGCGTCGCCCTGCTCGACGCGGCGGGGAGCGACCCCTACCTCCCGGCCCTGCGCGCCCTGACCGGCGATCCTGAGCGGCCCTTCCCCGCCGAGCTGGCGCTGCGCACCGCCCGCGACCCGCGTTTCGAGGCGCTCCTCGCCGACCCCGGAGACCCCGGGGCGGGAGAGCGCGCGGCCGACGGCACCTGGTGGCCGCAGGACCCCTCCCGCTCCGTGCCCGCGCTGCTCTCCCAGGTCGCGGAGGAGTACGGGCTGGGCCGGGACGCCGCGGCACTCTACCTGGCGCTGCTCGCGATGCCGGACCCCACCGACAAGAACGTCACCCGGTGGACCGGCTGGAAGCCCGCCCGGTTCAAGGCGGCCCGCGCCGAGCTGGCCGCCACCGACCTGGTCGTCGAGGCGAGCCGCACCCGGGCGGGCCGCTCGCTCTTCCTGCCGGGGGCCTGGGCCGAACTCAAGGCTCCGAACGCCCCGCTCGAACGGTGGAAGTTCCCCCTGCTCGACCTGGTCAGCGGGGAGAGCGCGGTGCTCGGGGTGCTCGTCCCCGCCGAGCCCGCCGCCGACCTCTACGCCAGGGCGTGGCAGCGGGTCCGCGACGGCGACGTCCCCCGCTTCGAGGAGCTCCGCGTACGGCGCGGCAGACGCCGCTGACGCGGGCCCCGCGTTCCGTGGGTACAGGGCTCGCTCTTCGCGGGTCTTGTTTCCGGTGGATACGGGTTTCGTATTCCGTGGGTACGGGGCTCGCTCTTTGCGGGCCTTGTTCTCCATGGGCGCGGGGCTCGCACGGCGGGTCTCGCGTCCCGTGGGCACGGACCTCCATGGGCGCGGGCCGTCCCCGTTGGAGAACATCCGCTTGGAGAACATCCGCTTTCACCAGGCCCGATCGGCCGGGGCGCGGGCTCGTCGCGCGCGCCCCGGCCGGATTGGGCATTCCTCCGAACAGAAAGATCTCCCCGATGACCATGACCGAACCGGTGGCCCCCGTGGCCCTTCCCAACCGGCGGACGCTGCCGGCCGAGGAACAGCACGCCACCGAACTCGCCTTCCTCGCCGCCCACGACGACGGCCCTCGCCCGCCCGGCTGGGCGCTGACCCCGCGCGCGGTCGTCACCTTCGTCTGCGGCAGCGGGGGCGAGACCCTCGAACTGCCCGGATCCCGGCAGGCGAAGGGCGACGGTGGCGCCGTGCCGCCCGCCCGGCTCGCCATCACCCCCAAGTTCGTCGGTGAGCGCTCCCTGGTGGAACGCTGCGTGGTGACCCTCGCCGGTGAGCGCGGCCTGCTGCTGGTCGGCGAGCCCGGCACCGCCAAGTCGATGCTCTCCGAGCTTCTCGCGGCCGCCGTCTGCGGCACGAGCGCGCTCACCGTGCAGGGCACCGCGGGCACCACCGAGGACGCCTTCCGCTACGGCTGGAACTACGCCCTGCTCCTGGCCCAGGGGCCGAGCCGCCAGGCGCTGGTCGACTCCCCGGTGCTGTCCGCCATGCGATCCGGGCGGGTCGCCCGGATCGAGGAGATCACCCGCTGCCTGCCGGAGGTGCAGGACGCCCTGGTGTCGATCCTGTCCGACCGTCGCCTCAGCGTGCCCGAACTCGCCGGCACGCCCGACGCGCTGACGCCGGCGGCCCCGGGCTTCACCGTGATCGCCACGGCCAACCTGCGCGACCGGGGGGTCTCGGAGATGTCGGCGGCGCTCAAGCGCCGGTTCAACTTCGAGACGGTCGCCCCCATCGCCGATCCCGCCGCCGAGGCCGCCCTGGTGCGCGGACAGGCCACCGCCGTGGTGCGACGGGCCGGCGCGGCCTTCGGCGTCGACGACGCCGTGCTGGACGCCCTGGTCACCGTCTTCCGGGACCTGCGCTCCGGCCGCTCGGCCGAGGGCTGGGACGTGGAACGGCCGGGAACCGTGATGTCCACCGCCGAGGCGGTGCAGGTGGCGGCCTCCCTCGGGGTGGCGGCGGCCTACCTCCCCGGCGGGGACGTCCTCGACCTGGTGCCCGGCCACCTGCTCGGCGTGGTCCGCAAGGACGACCCGGCCGACCACGCGCGGCTGCTCGGCTACTGGGACGGCCCGGTGCGACGCCGCGCCGAGGACGGTTCCGCGATGTGGCGCCGCCTCTGGGACCTGCGGGAGAACCTGCGTTGACCGGCGATCGGCAGACGAGCGCGCATGCCCGGGGAACGACAGGTCAGGGCTCCGAGGTCTCGGACCCGGCCCCACGGAAGGGCAGCACCGGGGGGCCGGCCGGTCCCCACCCCCGGGAGGCGGTCGACGCGCTGGCCGGGGCCGCGCGGCCCTACCTGCTCGGCGTGCGCCACCACAGCCCCGCGCTGGCGACGGCGGTTCCGGCGCTGCTCGACGCCGCCGGAGCGGAGGTGGTCTGCGTCGAGTTGCCCGCCGACTTCCAGCCGTGGCTGGTCCACCTGGCGGATCCGGCCACCCTCGCGCCGGTCGCCCTCGCCGGGACGGGCGGTGACGGGCGGCTCGGGTTCTACCCGTTCGCCGACTTCTCGCCGGAGCTGGCCGCCATCCGCTGGGCGCGCGAACACGGGGCCGAGGTGCTCTGCTGCGACCTTCCGCTCTCCGACCCCGGCTGGTCGGAGAGCGACCGGGCTCGGCCGGACGCCCGGCCGAGCCCGGCGGAGGTGCCGCCGGTCAGGGCCTTCGCCGATGCCCTCACCGCCTCGGCCACGGGCAGGGAGGGGGACGACATGTGGGACCGCGCCGTCGAGGTGCTCGCCCCCGGGTGCCCGCCCGAGGCGGTACGCCGAGCGGCGCTGGGCGTCGGCTGGGCGCTGCGGCAGGACGCGGAGGCCTCGGGCGGGGTGCCGGCCGGTGACCTGGTCCGCGAGGCGTACATGCGCGGGGTGCTCGCGGGGGCCGTCGCCGGCGGCCGGCGGGTCGCCGCCGTGATCGGTGCTTTCCACGCCCCCGCCCTGGTCGCTCCCGATCAGGTGGTCCATGGGGGCGACATCGGCGCCCCCGGCACGCCGGCGGCCAAGGACCCCTCGCCCGCCACATCACTCGTCCCGTACGCCTTCGACCTGCTCGACTTCAGATCCGGCTACCCGGCGGGCATCCGTGACCCGCGCTGGCAGCAGGCGGTCCTCGCCGCGTGCGGCGATCCCGGGAAGATCAGGGACGCCGCCGCCCGTACGATCACCGAGCTCTGCCGCGAGCTGCGCGCCGCCGGGCACACGGCGGGCACCGGCGAGGCCGTGGAGACGCTCCGGCTGGCCTGCGACCTGGCCCGGTTGCGCGGCCTGCCCGCGCCGGGGCGCGGCGAGCTGCTGGAGGCGGTGACGACGGTGCTCGGCCAGGGCGAACCCCTCGGGCGCGGCCGGGCGCTCGCCCGCGCCCTGGAGACGGTCCTGGTCGGCACCGAGCGCGGCAGGATCGCGCCGGGCACACCCCGGTCCGGGCTCGGCCCCGCGGTCGAGGCCGAACTGGCGGAGCTGCGGCTGCCCCATCCCGGCGATCCAGGTCCCCGCGAGGTCCGCCTCGACCCGCTCCGCTCCGACCTGGACCGCCGCCGTGAGATCCTGCTGCAACGCCTGCTGGTGTGCGGAACCGGATACGGCCGGCCGGCCGAGGTGGCGGGCACGGGTGACGCGACGGCACTCACCACCCGCTGGTCGCTCTCCTGGACCCCCTCGGTCGCCGCGCTGCTGGACCTGGCGGGCATCCGGGGTGTCACCGCGGCTCTGGCCGCCGCGGGGACGCTGCGCGAGACCTTCCACGGGGAGTCCGCCGAGGGCGGCCCCACCTGCGCGGCGATTCTCACCGGACTGCGGGCCGCGGCCGCCTGCGATCTGCGGGACCTGGTCGCGGACCGCATCGAGGACGCCGCCGCCGTGCTCCCCGCCACCGCGGGGCTGCCCGACCTGCTCGAGGCCCTCGACCTGCTGGAGGCGCTGCGCCGCGAGCACCTTCCAGGAACCACGCCGGAGAGCCGGGAGCGGGCCGCGGGGCTGTTCGGCACCCTGCTGGAGGCCGCCGTACGGTCCCTGCCAGGTCTGGCCGGCAGTGACCGGCCCGAGGACGCGATCGCCCTGACGTACCCGTGCGGATAGGCCTCGTGGTAGTCCTCCGCTGGGAAGAACTCCGGCGGTATGACCACCCTTGGCCGGAGCACCGCGCGACGTAAGCCCCCCCACGTGCTGGCCAACACCCCGTTCCGCAAGCTGTGGACGGCGATGTCG
>NZ_JBEXUE010000325.1:0-11586 GCF_040614275.1 Streptosporangium sp. NPDC006013 | reverse complement strand
GGGAGCAACAGAGCGGCGAGTGCCCTGCCGACCGTCATGCGGGTACGCTTCAATTTCCTGAGCCTCTTCTTCAGGGGGGTGTCAGGACAGGGCGGTCGCGATCACCGAGGGGGGCAGCAGCACGGCGTTCACCTCGCGCCCGGACAGGCACCTGCTCAGCGCCCGGCCGACGAGGATGTTCCCGGCCTCCGGTACGCACAGGGTGCCGCCGGAGGTCAGCGTGGTGAACACCTCCCAGACCCAGGCGTCGAAGGTCGGCGGCGCGAACTGCAGCAGCCGCGTGCCGGGACCGATGCCCAGCTCGGGGGCGAGGGCCGTGACCAGGTTGCACGCGCCGGAGTGCTCAAGCAGCACCCCCTTGGGCAGGCCGGTCGAGCCCGAGGTGTAGATCATGTATGCGAGGTCGCGCGGTCCGGCGGGGCTGACCGGGGCGGTCACGCCCTGGTCGCTCAGGTCGAGGTCGAGGCGGCGCCCCCCGCTCCGCGGCAGTTCGCGAAGGATCTCCCCGGTGCTCACCAGGACGGCCGCCGCCGCGTCGGACAGCAGGTACTCCAGCCTGGCGGCAGGCTGGGCCGGGTCGAGTGCCAGGAACGCGCCGCCCGCGTACAGCACCCCGGCCACGACCGTGACCAGGCGGGCCGAGCGGGGCAGGCAGATCGCGGTCACCGTGCCCGGGCCCACCCCCTCGGCGGCCAGCCGGCCAGCCAGCTTCCGGGCGCGCTCGTCCAGCTCGCGGTAGGTGAGCCGCCCGTCGTCGCCGTCCACCGCCGTCGCGCCGGGGGTGCACCCGGCCTGCGCGGCGATCAGTACGGCCAGGGTGGAGTCCGGGTCCACGGTCACCGGTGGGCCGGTAAGAGGACCGGAGCACTCGTCCAGCGGCAGGTCGAGCACCGGCCGGGCGGGGAAGCGGGACATCTCACCGAGCAGCCGGATCAGGCGGACGGCCATCAGCCGGATCGTGGCGTGGTCGAAGACGTCGACGGCGTAGGTGAGGGTCGCCCGCAGCCGCTCATCGCCGCCTTCGGGAAGGGAAGCCTCGCTGTCCCCGCCCTCGCGGCCCCTGCCCGACGCCTCCGTGGTGAGGCGCAGGTCCAGGTCGCGGGCCGTCCACGGGGTGACGGCGTCCGGGGCGTCGAGCGGTTCCAGGCGCAGGCCCGCCGCCTCGTGCGTGACGGGATGGGGCACGACGCCGTACGTCACGTCGAACAGCGAGCCCCGGCTGGGGGTGCGGGGCGGGGCGACGGCGGCGACCACGTCCTGCAGTGGCAGCCGATGCCGCCGGGCGTCGCCGACGGCTCGCTCCAGGCGGGCGGAGAGGGCGGCGAGGTCGGGGTCGCCGGACAGGTCCACGCACACCGGGAGGAAGTCATCCAGCGGCCCCACTGTCCCGGAGAATTCGTTCGGCTCCCCGCCGAGCGGCCCCGAGACGCGGCCGGGGGTACGCGACGTCACCCGCATCGCGGCGGGCGACCCGAGGCTGTGGACCGGGATCCTGTCGGGCAACGCGCTGCCGGTGGCCGAGGTGCTGGAGGCGGTGGCGGCCGACCTGGCCGCCGCGGCCGCCGCGCTCAGGGAGGCCGCCGATCCCGAGGCCATGGCCCGCGTCACCGAACTGCTGCACCGGGGCGTCACGGGCACCGGCAGGATCCCCGGCAAGCACGGAGGTCCCGCGCGCGCCTACGCGACGGTCCAGGTCATCATCGGTGACCGCCCCGGCGAGCTGGCCCGGCTGTTCCAGGTGGCCAAGGAGGCGGGCGTCAACATCGAGGACGTCCGGCTTGAGCACGCCCCCGGCCTGCCGCTGGGCGCCGCCGATCTCTCGGTGCAGCCGGAGGCGGTGCCGAGGCTGTCCGAGGCCCTGCGCGCGCACGGCTGGCACCTGCCGTAGGCGCCTGCCGCACTCCGTGCCCGGACCGTCATGATCGTCCGGGACGGTCTGCCGCAGGGTCCACCCCCTGCGGCGGCCCGTTCGCTCGATGCGCGGTTCCTGCCCGGCTCCCGGTAGCCTCGTACGGACAACTGAAGCGGGCTGCAAGGGAGAAGGCGTCGTGACCGGACTGGTCGTCGCCATGGACGGTCCTTCGGGATCGGGCAAGTCGAGCGCGTCACGAGGGGTGGCGCGGGCGCTGGGGCTGCGTTATCTCGATACCGGGGCGATGTACCGGGCGATCACCTGGTGGATGCTCCAGCGGGGCGTCGACCTCGCCGACCCCGGGGCGATCGCGGCCGGGGCGATAGACCCGATCCTCACCCTGGGCACCGACCCCGACGCCCCCACGGTGGCGGTCGACGGCGTCGACGCCGCCGGGCCGATCCGCACCGCCGAGGTCACCGCGGCCGTCTCGGCGGTCAGCGCGGTGCCCGAGGTACGGCGCCGCCTGGTGGCCGAGCAGCGTGAGATCATCGGCTCCGGCGGCATCGTCGTCGAGGGCCGTGACATCGGCACGGTTGTGGCGCCCGACGCGGTGGTCAAGATCTACCTGACCGCGAGCGCGGACGCCAGGGCGCTGCGTCGTACGGCGGAGCTCACCGGCACCACGGTGGAGGTACAGCGGGCCGCGATGGCCCGCCGGGACACCCTTGACTCGACCAGGAAGGCAGACCCGCTGGCGAAGGCGGCCGACGCCGTCGAGCTCGACACCACGGCGCTGAACCTCGAAGAGGTCATCGCCGAAATACTGCGTGTGATTAAGGAAAAGGCGTGACCGGGGAATACGACGACGACAACGGCTGGATCGACGCGGAGCTCGCCGATTCAGGGACCGATTACAGCTCTCAGGAGGCGGGGCCGGACACCGCCCCGCAGCCGGTCGTGGCCGTGGTGGGCCGCCCCAACGTGGGCAAGTCCACACTGGTCAACCGGATCATCGGCCGCCGCGAGGCGGTCGTGGAGGACGTGCCGGGGGTGACCCGCGACCGGGTCACCTACGACGCCACCTGGCGCGGGCGCCGGTTCACGGTGGTCGACACCGGCGGGTGGGACCCCGACGCGACCGGTATGGCGCTGAAGATCGCCGAGCAGGCCCAGGTGGCGGCCGAGCTGGCCGATGTGATCCTGTTCGTGGTCGACGCCGTGGTGGGCGTGACCGACGCGGACGAGATCGTCGGCCATGTGCTGCGCGGGTCGGGCAAGCCGGTCATCCTCGCCGCCAACAAGGTCGACAACCAGCAGATGGAGCTGGAGGCGGCCGGGCTCTGGTCTCTCGGCCTGGGTGAGCCGCAGCCGGTCTCCGCGCTGCACGGCCGCTCCAGCGGTGACCTGCTGGACGTGATCCTCGAAAAGCTGCCGGACACGCCCGAGCAGCGGTTCGGCGCCGAGCGCGGGCCGCGCCGGGTCGCCCTGGTCGGCAAGCCCAACGTGGGCAAGTCCTCGCTGCTGAACCAGCTCGCCGGCCAGGAGCGGGTGCTCGTCGACCCGATGGCGGGCACCACCCGCGACCCGGTGGACGAACTGGTCGAACTCGGCGGCAAGACCTGGCGCTTCGTCGACACCGCCGGCATCCGGCGGCGTGACCGCGAGCTCAAGGGCGCCGACTTCTACGCGAGCATGCGCACCAGGGCCGCGCTGGAGCGCTCGGAGATCGCGGTGGTGCTCATCGACGCCAGCGAGGTGCTGACCGAGCAGGACCTGCGGATCATCTCGCTGGTGATCGAGTCCGGCCGGTGCATGGTCGTGGCGTTCAACAAGTGGGACCTGCTGGACGAGGACCGCCGCTACTACCTGGAAAAGGAGATCGACCGCCAGCTCGTCCGCGTGCCGTGGGCGCTGCGGGCCAACATCTCCGCCAAGACCGGCTGGCACGTCGACCGGCTCGTCCCGGCGATCGAGAAGGCGCTCGACTCCTGGTCGACCCGGGTGCCCACCGCCCGCCTCAACGCCTTCCTGACCGACCTGGTCGCGGCCACCCCGCCGCCGGTCCGCAGCGGCAAGCAGCCCAAGATCCTCTTCGCCACCCAGGCGTCGACGGAGCCGCCGAAGTTCGTGCTGTTCACCTCGGGCTTCCTGGAGGAGACCTACCGCCGCTTCATCGAGCGCCGGATCCGCGAGGAGTTCGGCTTCGCCGGATCACCCATCGAGGTCACCATGAAGATCCGCGAGAAGCGGCAGGGGCAGGGGCAGAAGAAGAAGTAAGGGACCCCATCACGAACGGCCCGGCCCACGCCGGGCCGTTCGTTGTTTCCGGGTCCTGCCGGGAGGCCTTTTCCCGCCTGGTGCGCGGCCGGGGCCCGGCACTCGCCGTGCCCCCGCCCTGTTTTTGATCTTGAGTCGGAAGCTGTTCCGCGCTCGTGGACGGACTCCCGACGCCTCTGCCGGCCGTCGCGTGTCGCCCGGAGACGCCTGCCCCGCCATCGTCGGCGAGACGCCGCCGGGGGGCGACACGAGTTGATTGCTCAGCGTAGTTGGTCGCTACGTTGGGTGATTCGTGTTATCAAGGGTTTGTTGATCTTTAAGGAGCATCTCGGGAGGTTCGATGGGACTCGTTGGCGCCGGTCAGGTCCTGGTTCTGGCCGCGACCCTGCTTGCCGTCCCGATCGGCGGCGCGTCGGAGGCGGATGTCGTGGCCGCCGGTGCGGCGGAGCGGGGTGAAGGCAGGTTCACGGCCAACCTGGTGGCCCGGCACAGCGGCAAGTGCCTGGATGTGCAGAACGGCGAGATGGAGGACGGGGCCAACGTCCAGCAGTGGACCTGTGGCGACAAGGGAAACCAGGAGTGGAGTCTGACGGCGACAGGCGGTGGCTACTACACCCTTAAGGCCGCGCACAGTGGCAAGTGCCTGGACGTGCTGGGCGGCAGCGTGAGCATCGGGGCCGGCATCCGGCAGTGGACCTGCCTGGTCGGGGCCCGCAACCAGGAGTGGGGGCTCAGTCAGAGGAGCGACGGTTACTTCGTCCTGGTGGCCCGGCACAGCGGCAAGTGTCTGCAGGTGATGGACAGTGACATACGTGACGGCGCTCGCGTCCGGCAGTGGACCTGCGTCAGGGGACGGGCGAGCCAGGAGTGGCGGCTGGCGTGAGTCGACGGCGTGGACTCGCCTGGGCTTGAGGGGCCCGGGGGTGCGACACGAGTTGATTACCTAACGTAGCCGATCGCTACGGTGGGTGATTCGCGTTATCGAGGGTTTGTTGATCTTTAGGGAGTATCTCGGGAGGTTCGATGGGACTCGTTGGCGCCGGTCAGGTCCTGGCTCTCGCTGTATCCCTGCTTGTCGCCCCGATCGCCGGGGTGTCGGAGGCGGATGTCGTGGCCGCTGGCGCGCCGGGGCGGGCCGGGGATGTGCTCGTGGCCCCCCTGGTGGTCCGGCACAGTGGCAAGTGTCTGGACGTGGCGGCCGACGGGAAGGGGGGCGGAGTCAGTGTCCAGCAGTGGACCTGCGACGGGAGGAAAAGTCAGGAGTGGAGCCTGAAGAAGACGGACAACGGCTACTACACCGTTCGGGCCACGCACGGCGGCCAGTGCCTGGACGTGGTGAACGGTGACAGGCGCAGTGGGGCCCACGTCCAGCAGTGGACCTGCATGCCCAGAGCCCGCAACCAGGAGTGGTGGCTCGGTCGGAGGACCAGCGGTTACTTCGTGCTGGTGGCCCGGCACAGTGGCAAGTGCCTGGACGTGCAGGGCGCTGGAACGGAGAACGGGGCCGGCGTTCGGCAGTGGGCCTGTGTCAGGGGGCGGGCGAGCCAGGAGTGGCGGCTTGCCTGAGTGGGGTTTCCGCCGGTGGTGATGGTCGGTCATTCGGGGGCGCGACACGATATCGATTACTTGGTGTAGCTGTTCGCTGCGTTGGGTGATTCGTGTTATCAAGGGTTTGTTGATCTTTAGGGAGTATCTCGGGAGGCTCGATGAGACTTTTTCGCGCCGGCCAGGTGTTTGTCCTGGCGGCGGCCCTGCTCGCGGCCCCGTCGGCCGCACGGGCGTCGGCCGGCGGGGCCGCTGGTGCGCGGGAGGGGCTCCGGGCCAAGTTCACCGCGATCCTGGTGGCCCGGCACAGCGGCAAGTGCCTGGATGTGCTGCATTCCGCGATGGAGGACGGGGCCGACGTCCAGCAGCGGACCTGTGATGGTGGCGCCAATCAGGAGTGGAACCTGACGACGACCAACGGTGGTTACTACACCGTTCAGGCCGTGCACAGTGGCAAGTGCCTGCATGTGGTGGACGGTGACCTGCGCAACGGGGCCAACATCCGGCAGTGGACCTGCGTGAGCGGGCGCTACAGCGAGGAGTGGCGGCTCAGTCAGCGGGCCAACGGTTACTTCGTGCTGGTGGCCCGGCACAGTGGCAAGTGCCTGGACATGCAGGGGGGCGGGACGGGGGATGGGACCAATGCCCTGCAGTGGACCTGTGTCAGGGGGCGGGCGAGCCAGGAGTGGCGGCTTGCCTGAGTGGGGTTTCCGCCGGTGGTGATGGTCGGTCATTCGGGGGCGCGACACGATATCGATTACTTGGTGTAGCTGTTCGCTACGTTGGGTGATTCGTGTTATCAAGGGTTTGTTGATCTTTAGGGAGTGCCTCGGGGAGGCTCGATGAGACTTTTTCACGCCGGCCAGGTGTTTGTCCTGGCGGCGGCCCTGCTCGCGGCCCCGTCGGCCGCGCGGGCGTCAGCCGACGGGGCCGCCGGTGTGCGAGAGGGGCTCCGGGCCAAGTTCACCGCGATCCTGGTGACCCGGCACAGCGACAAGTGCCTGGACGTGTTCACCCTGAGTGATGAGCTGAAGTTGGGGACCGATGTCCAGCAGTGGCCCTGCAGCGCCGACCATGAGGGCCAGGTGTGGAACCTGACGGCGACCAGTGACGGCTACTACAACTTCAGGGACGTGAGCAGCGGCCTGTGCATGGAGGTGGTGCCGACCGACAGGCACAGCGGCGCCAGCCTCCAGTTGTGGACCTGCATCCCCGGACATGGCAACCAGGAGTGGAAGCTCGTCCAGCGGGACAACGGTTACTTCGCGGTCGTGGTCCGGCACACCGGTATGTGCCTGGAGGTGCAGAACGGTCTGATCCTGGACGGGGCCAACGTCAAGCAGGTGAGGTGTGTCAGGGGGCGGAATAACCAGGAGTGGCGGCTCGCCTGAGGCGCCCCACGTGGTCGCGGGTCAGGCGTTGGCCGGGGTGTCGAGCAGCCAGGAAAAGGGGAACTCGCCGTCGTGGGCCGCTCCGTCGAGGAAGGCGTGCCATTCGTCTTGGCGTCCCGGTCAACGCCGTGCTGCTGTGATGTCAGTGCTGCAACCGGTGCAGGGTGACACCTTGCACCACTCGGTTGACCTCGCCCGAAGGGAACGGGTTGTCGGGCCGAGTTCCTCGGAGCACAGCGGCGTTGAGGCCGATGAGCTGGGCACATACGACGGCGGGCAGGGCCAGCGCCGCGTCCTCGATGTCCTCGACACCGTGGAGCAGCCAGTTCCCCTCGTCCGGCGTGCCGTCGGTCCCGGCTTCGATCGCGATAACACTGCCGGGCGCCATGGTCGAGCGTAGTTCTGCGACGATGTCCAGGTCGTACTGGCGGGTGTATGGATCGTTCGACACGTACACGATCACGACGGTGCGCTCACTCAGCACGGCCTTGGGGCCGTGGCGGAATCCCAGGGCGGAGTCCGAGGTCGTGATGATCGCCCCGCCGGTCAGCTCGAGCGCCTTCAGCGCCGACTCCGCGGCCAGCCCCCTGAGAGCCCCGCTGCCCAGGTAGACGATCCGTTCGGGATCGCGGGCCAGTAGCGCGCCGATGTTCTTGTCGAAGATGCCGTCCTGCGTGATCCGCTCGGCTGCCCGGGCCAGCCGCTCCGCGACACCGGCATAGGCGGTTCCACCGAGGGCGAGCAGGGCGGCAAGCGTCATTCCGGTGAAACTCGATGTCATCGCGAAGCCACGGTCATTGGAGGCGGGCGGCATCAGGAGCACACACGAGGTGGTCCTCCCGGAATGTTCCCGAGCCAGCCGCCCCTCCTCGTTGCAGGTGATCACGAGGTGGTGCACATCCGACAGGCACTGCTCGGCGAGTTCGGTGGCCGCGAGGCTCTCCGGGCTGTCCCCGGACCGGGCGAAGGAGACGAGGAGGGTCGGCGGATCCTCGGCGAAGCAGCCTCGCGGGTCGGCGACGATGTCCGTGGTGGACACGGCGTCGACTCGCCGCCCGAGCCGCCGCGCCAGTGTCGTGGCCAGTACCTGTCCCGCGAAGCCCGAGGTACCGGCGCCGGTGAGCACCACGCGCAGGTGGTCGCGAGCCATCAGCGGCTGGAGGAAGCCGTCGAGCGTGGCCCGGGAGGCGGCGACGATACCGTCAATATCCCGCCAGACGCCGGGCTGCTGCATGATCTCGCGAACAGTGTCACTGGCCCCGGGGGTGCGAGCCAGGGCGCCGGGAAGGCCGGTCACGAATACTCCTTGTGGCGGGGATCGCACGCGCGGTCGTAGTCGCGCAGCACATCGCGGATGCGGTCGATCACCAACGCCCGCGGCTTCGCGGCGAGTTCCCCGCGGCGAACGCGCGCGTACTGATTGGGCAGATAGGCACTGAGGAGCGGCAGGGGGATGTCCCGCGCCGCGAGGTTGCCGAGGAGCCGCTCCTGCGCTTCGGTCACCTCGGGATCCGGCCAGTAGTAGCGCAGCCGGTCGCTGTAGCTGTAGCGCCGGGCGAGGCGCCGCTCAGTGTCGTCGCTCGGGTAGTAGTCCTCCCAGCGGTCGGGCTCGGCGAGCATCCGCTGTTCGACGGCCTCGGGCAGTCGGGACCGTTCGCCCACGGGCACCAGTTCGTCCTCGATGGCTGCGAGAGCGAACAGCGCCTCACGGAGCGCAAAGGTCAGACCGGGGCCGACCTTGAGGACGGCCCAGTGGTCCTTGACCAGTGCTGTGAGTGCTTCGGCCAGTTGGTAGTCGGTCGAGTGCGCCTCGAACGCCATGGTGGGCTCCTCGTTGAGGACCGCTCCGAGCTCCGCGGTCCTCTCCGGTCGGTAGTCGATCACCCGCTGATGGTCGAACTCCACGCCCGGCTGGACGACGAGTGCCATGACGCGGGGCCAGACGTCCTCAAGTCCGTGCCCGGCGAACGCCTCGCGGTGACGTTCCAGGGTCGCCCGTGCGGCCTGCGCCGAGGTGGGCATGAGTTCGTTCAGCGTTTCGTGAGCGCCACCGGGCGTCGGCACCTCTGTTCCGATCACGTAGCGGATCCGGGCGGCGCCGCGTTCCCCCGCCGTGTCCTCGGCCACACGGATCAGCCGGGCGGCGCGCTCGGCGACCACGTCGTCGGTGAGCGGCGTGGGGTCGCCCGCGCAGGGGAAGCTGCAGTCCAGGTGGATTTTGGTGAAACCGGCCGCGACGTAGGCGGCGACAAGGGCTTCGGCCCGCTCCATCGCCTGGTCCGGTGGCAGTGCGCGCCACCGATTGGGGCCAAGGTGGTCACCGCCGAGGATGACGCGGTCCAGCGGTAGACCCTGTTCGGCGGCGATGGCGTACACCAGGTCACGGAAGTCGTCGGGCCGCATGCCCGTGTAACCGCCGTACTGGTCAACCTGGTTGGAGGTCGCCTCCACCAGGACCTGCCTCCCGGTTTCGCGCGCCTGGAGCACAGCCGCCTCGATCACCAGCGGATGCGCCGAACAGACGGAGGCGATGCCCCTGGGCTCACCTGCCTTCTGACGCTGGACCACCTCGTCCAACAAGCTCCACATGATCCGCTCCTGTTCTTGCCCCACGTTCCGGGTCGCGGCGCGTTCTTACAGCTGGCGACAAGCTGGAACAGTACTGGCCTGGTTTTTGGTCGTCAATGGCCAGAATCTGGTACGGTTCTGGTATGGATTGCTCGAATGCACCCTCCTTCCCCAAAGGCCTGCTGAGCGATGACGCCCTGCCCCGCTATGTCCAGGTCGCCGCACGGCTTTGGGATGACATCTCGGCCCGCGGCGCCAGGACGGGGGACCGGCTGCCATCGGAACGGAGTCTGGCCACCCGATACGAGGTGTCGCGGGAAACACTGCGCGCCGCTCTGGCCGAACTGGCGGGCCGGGGCCTGCTTGAGTCCGCCGCGGCCCGCGGCTGGTTCGTCGCTGGAAGTAGCCAGGCCGTCACACCGACGGGCGGGCACACAGTGGAGGGGTTCGCCGACTATGCCCTGAAGCACGGCCTGGCCACCCGCAGCCAAGTACTGGAATCGGGAACCAGGCCGGCGACTGTAGATGAGGCCGAGACGCTGCGCATCGGCCCGGGCGCCGCGCTGTTCGAGCTGCGGCGACTGCGTTTCCTCGACGACCTCGTCGTCGTACTGGAGCACAACCGGGTGCCTTTGACGCTCTGTCCCGCGCTGGCCGACACCGACTTCACCGCTGCGTCGCTCTACGCGACCCTGCGAAGCGCCGATCCGGCGCAGCTCCCCCGGGTCGCGGACTACTCGGTGGAGGCACGGCAGCCCGAGACTCAGGAGCGGGATCTGCTGGAGATCAAGGATGGGACTCCGGTGCTGGTCGCCGAGCAGCTCTCCTTCAACCAGGACGGGCGGCCGCTCGAACTGACGGTGCAGGTCTACCGAGGGGACCGCTACCGCTTCCGGGCTTCCATCACCGACTGACAGATGAGAATGTGACGCGGTGACGCTGCCGGTTGGCTATGGGGAGGAGCAGCCAGGGGCAGGGATCGCGCCCGGCGCCGCAGGAGGATCGCCGCTCGGCCCGTGAGATACGGTCGGTAGTTCTCTCACCGACCAGGAGAATGTCGTGCGCATCGCCATCGCCGGACTGGCCACCAGCCACCCCTACACCGACGCCCGCATCCTCGCCTCCCGCGCCGGCCTCATTGTGTGGGAGGAGGACCAGGCCCGGCTGGCCCGCTTCACGGAGGAACACCCCGCGGCCGAGGTCGCCGACGGGCTGGACGACCTGCTCGCCGCTCGCCCCGACGGGGTGGTGCTGACCGTGCCCAACCCGGGGGTGGCTCCCGCGCTCGCCCGGGTGCTGGCGGCGGACCTGCCGTGCTTCGTCAACAAGCCGGCCGCCGCGACCGCCGCCCAGCTCGCCGCCGTCGACGTGGTGGCCTCCTCGCGGCCCGAGCTGGTGCTGTCCACCTCGGTGCTGCGTTTCGCGCCCGCCTTCACCGCCCTGGTGGCCGAGGACCTCGGGGAGGTGCTCTCGGTGCGGGCCACCGTACGGCACGACGTGGGCCTGTGGGCGGGCGGCCACAACCCGTGGCAGGACGACCCGGCCGTGGGCGGCGGCACGATGGTGACGATAGGCGTGCACGGCGTGGAGCTGCTGGTCGCCCTTCTCGGCCCCGCCGTAAGGCTGGCCGGGGCGGCAGCCGCCACCCGCTGCTACACCGCTCTGAAGTCGGAGGACACCGGCGTCATGGCGCTGGCCTGGGAGAACGGCGCCGTCGGCGCCGTGGAGGTCATCGGGGTCACCGACGAGGAGTCTTACACGGTCAGCGTCCACACGCGCACCGGCACCCGCGAGGTCGTGGTGGAGCCTGGCGCCGACCCCCTCTCCGGCCTGGGCTACCGGGGCACCGTGGAGGCGTTTTTGGCCATGGTGGGCGGTGCCCCGAGCCCGGTGCCCTGGGAGCAGACCAGGGCCGTACTCGGCATGCTGGTGTCCGCCCGCGAGGCCTGC
>NZ_JBEXUE010000324.1:0-11626 GCF_040614275.1 Streptosporangium sp. NPDC006013 | reverse complement strand
GTGTTGCTCGATGGCAAGTCCACCGGCAATCCAAGATCGTCAGGACCCCCAAACGGCCCCCCTGAATTCCCCCCCTTGAGCCCCCAGCCGGGAGGAAGACCCTAGCGACCTTTCCGATCTCGGTGTTCGGTCATGGTGAGAGACACCGGCCGGACCCTCGCTGATGCCGGGACCGGCACGGCCTGCCGCTTCGTGCGGGTCGGTCGGCCCTCGGCGTAGGCTCACTGGCGCACCGTCGAGCGATGGCGAACCCGAGAGGAAGACACCGTCCGTGCATGACTACGACGACCCGACCTGGGGGCCGCTTCCCGTCCGCCCGGCGGCACTGCGCTGGCTGCTGCTTCTCCCCCTGACCCTGGTGTTCCTGCCGCTGTGGTGGGTGGTGTGGGTCGTCCTCGCGATCTGCTTCCACTGCGTAGCGCCGGTGGCCCAGCTGATCGTCGACATGGTGCCGCGTGCCGAGAACGGCGCGATACGAATGCTGGACGCCACATTGGGCCAGATACCGTTCGTCCCGCTCTGGTGCGTGACCCTGGTGGCGCTGGTGCGGGAGGGCGACACGGCGTACTACCAAGCGCGCGTGGACCGGCGCATCGAGAAGCAGACCCGACGCGTGGAGACCTCCCAGTACCGTCGCGAGTACCACCGCGACCTGGAACTCGGCGCACACTACTTCCGGGGCGCCGGCGCCGGTTACGCCCTGCGCGTCGCCTCGGAGCAGGGCTGGAACCTCCACCCGGTGCTGCGCTCGCACCCCCGGCGTCGGCTCCGGCTGCGTCACAACGGCCGGCCACGGCCGGACCTCAGGGCAGGATGACCTGCCCGCCTTCACCGATCGGCTCTTCGAGCTGGTGATATCGGTTCAGTATTTCCGCCGAGACGGTGACCGTCGACCGCCGACGTGGCCACGACATCGTCCAAGCGGCCGGCCTGGAGCATGTCGAGGCGGGCCGCGTCCCGCCGCGACCTCAGCTGCGCGCGCGGATCAGCATGACCAGCCCGGCAATGAACGACCCGAGCAGGACCGGCGACAGGACCGCGAGGCCGCCCCACACGACGAGGCCGAGATAGCCGAGCGCGGACGAACTGTGCGTCGGGTCGGCATCAGCGGCCGCGAACAACCCCAGGCCGAGGATGACACCGACCACCGTGATCGCGATCGGCGTCCACAGGAGCACGTGGGCCCACACACGGTACCTCCGACTGTAGACCCGCCGGGCCAGCCGCACGTTCGGCTGTGGGGGATAGCCGGTGAGTTCGCTCATGCCGCATTTGTACCAGCCCGCGTGGGCCCCCGGCCGTGGCGTGTAGAGGTTCGGCGTGTGGCGATCCAGGCAGCAAGGAGGAGGAGAAGGTGTTCACGCGGGAGGACATCCGCGACCTTCTCGACAGCCGCCACCCCGGCGAGGAGATCGCCGACATCCTGACGAAGCACATGCACACGGGGGCGGCGAGCACCCCGTGGTGCAGGATACCCTCCGACGGCGCACGATTCCCGGGCCAGCCCTTCGCCGAGATCCTGCTTACGCGGCCTCCGCGCCTTCCGCCGCCGCATCACGGGCGCGCCGCCTGCCCGTCAGTCCTTCCTGCTGTCCCAGGGGTCGCCGATCCAGCTGTCGAAGGAGGGGATCAGGGCCACGAGGGCGGCGGCGCTGCGCGCCGTCGCCCGGCCCTGCGCCTGCGGCGCACGCCGGGCATGCGGCCTGGGGGCCGGTCCCGACGTGCGGCAGGACTCCGGGCCGTCGCCGCACGCGCGCTGCGCCGTACCTACGCCCTTCGCCGGCCTTGGGTCGCGCCACCGCCCACATGCAGCCCGACGATCGCCCCATCATGGCTGAGGTCTGCTGCGGCCGGGGGCGATCGAAGAGCCAGGGTTCGTTCCTCACCCTGGCTCACCGGTAAACGCGGTTGAGCACCGCAGGCATCGCGACACGAGAAGAAGTGAGCGTCTTTATCGCCCGAGGCACAGAAGGCATTGGCTTCGGCCTGGCCCCACACCATGCAAGGAACCGTCTCCGCAGACGTCCAGGCCTGCCCCTACAAGGACGTCATCAAACGGATCTTCGACCGGCCGCCGTTCATCGTGCGCGGGGCAGGACTGAGCGCGGTCAACATGGTCGTCATGGTCAGCGGCTCGTTCGGCACTGAGGTGGCCGTGATCCTGCAGCGCGAGCCGGCCAGTGCCGATGCCGCGTTCACCCACACCTTCGTCTGGGCACCGGCGTTCACGGCGCTCGCGGTCGTGCCCGCGCTGCTGCTACCTGGCCGGGCCCGAGCTCACCTGGGCCTCTCGTAGACGGCTACCGTCAGCGTCCCCGGCCGCTGCCGATACTCAGGAATCTTCGCCACCAGCCGGACCTGGATGGTCACCGTCTTCTGGCTGCGCGGCTTCGGCCCGCCCAAGTCGGTGTACGCACCCCCCCGGTTGGTGGGCGCGGCGGGGCAGTCGAGGAGGCCCTTGATCAGGCGGCCGTTCACCCGAACCTCACTGGTGAGGCGGCCGGCGATGTCGCCTCCGCAGTACGCCATGAAGGCCAGCGGCCTGCCCGTGTTCGGCACGGTGATCGTTACTTCGCGGGTGGCCGGCCAGGTGTCGCTCTTCTTCGTGATCAGGTTGAACTCGGGTGGCCGCCCCCCGAAAGCCGCGGGTGGCTCGGCCGGTGGCGATGCGGCCTTCATCGTGGCGGGAGGCGTCCACTCGTAGACGCCGAACCGCCATCTCTCCAGGCGCTCGTGCGGAGCGACGTTCTCGAACCCCTTGGGTGCTTCGACGGTGAACGTCGCCCGGCGCGTCCCGGCCGGGAGCGGCATCACATCGACCGGCCTGTTGCTCTGGCATCCGGCCGACAGGGAGGGCACGGGCGACAGGGTGAACACCTTGGATACGCCCGTCACCTGTACGGTGACGTGCGGCATCATGAACATCGACTCCGTCGGGCAGTCCGCCAGGACGGCCAAAGGCTTGCCGCGCATCTCCACGTCGAACGTCACCGACTTCTTGCGGGGGGCATCGAGCGTCGCCGTGGCGACCCTGCGGTAGACCGTCCCGTCCGCCTCCTGGAACTGAGCCGGGATCTGGCCAGCGACGGACGCGGCAATCTGGCCGTCTTCGTCAGGCCCACGCAGGTTCAGCAGGCTCCCCGACGCCACGACCGCCACAGCCGCGAAGCCTGCGACGGCGACGGCGGTGACGGCGGTGAAACGGCGGCGCCGGACGCCACGCACCCGTGTCCGCAGCGACTCCCACGGGATCGGGCGCTCGACCGCGGGACGGCTGCGCTCCTCCAGAAGGTCATGGAGATCTCGCCGGTTGATGGGCATAAGGCTTACCCCCTTCTCACGAATGTGGACGCGAACGAGTCGTCGACCCGCAGCTTGGCCAGCGCCTTACTGGTCTGGCTCTTGACCGTCCCTACGCTGCACCCCAGCGTCTCGGCGGCCTGGGCCTCAGTCATGTCCTCGAAGAACCGCAGCACCACCACGGCTCGCTGCCGGGCGGGCAGCCGTCCGAGCGCCTGCCAGACGAGTTCGCGCTCGTCAGCCCGTCCCATGTCGTCGGCCGCCTGTGTCCGGTCAGGCGGCGATCCGGTCGTGACCTCCACCTGTCTCCAGCGCCGCCGCCACCACGACACGTGCACATTGACGATGATTTTGCGGACGTACGCCTCGCGTTCGTTCCCCAAACGAGGCCAGGCCAGCCACGCCTTCATCAGCGCCGTCTGCACCAAGTCCTCGGCCACCGCCCAGTCCCTGGTCAGCAGGTAGGCGGTGCGGAGCAACCGTTGCCACGCCGCCGCAACGAACGCGTCGTATTCCGATCGATCCGCCATTCACAGGCCTCCCTCAAACGACAGTCACCCGTTCTACGCCGCCGGGGCGCGAGAAGGTTGCCCGCGACGCGATCCAACGCCTCGGAGTTCCATCAGTTCCGCAGTGGACTTCTGGGCGCGCCTGCAGCGAATAGCCCCTTACGACCGCTCATATTCACGCCCGAGTCGCGAACCGCCGATCACCGCCGGGATAGTCCTGATAGGGAAGCAGCCGCCACCCCACGGCGTGCCCGTTGCGTGCCCGTCAGCAGAGGGAACAAGGGAGACACACGGGGAATCGACCCACTTCCCCGTGTGTCAGCGTTTCCCCAGCTCAGGCGCAAAGACTGCTAGAGGCTTCCCAAGCTGATAATTTAGATCGCTCTATTCCGCGCCAGCTTGCCTAGATCGTTCAGAGTTCAGCCAGTATTGAAATAATGAACTCGTAGATTTGAGCACGGCGGGATCGCATGGCGGCTCAGGCCAGATCTGCAGGAAGTAGTGCTCAGCTATGGCATCCAAGCTGTCCTCTTCATCCATTCCTCTGGCGTGGTATCGCAATCGATATGTTCCGGGACCGGCGGGCAGCGGAGGAAGAGTATGGGCCCTCCCCCCTCCCCACTCCTCCAGGGAAAGCCGGCCCGATGGGGACTCGTAGCTGATCTCGACGATGTCTTCGTAGCCATCGAGGTCAGCACCCGGATCCCGATCGGCGACAGCCACCGTGAACTTCACCGTTGCCCATTGAGGGCCTACAGTCAGGAGGGCACTACCTTTCTCCACTCGGATGATCCCCACAGGAGGGCTTGGCACGTTATCGAAATCGAACCCGCCCACGCTGCGCCCCTCGTCCATGAGATAGGCCTGGTGGTAATCCACCTCCACGTCCATCTGCTTGACGTGCACGACAGGAGTCTCATCTCTGGTCATGGGCGGGAAGCATAGGCTCCGCCACCGACAAGGTCGGCTATCAGAGGCAGCGCAATCAGGCTGCCGTCAAGTGATGACGACGAGCGAGTTTCCCGTGCCAGATCCGTGCCAGAACAGGCGGGGAACCGCGGTCACTCAGGGGGACTCACGGGCACTCGACCACCCCTGACCTGCACCCCCGTTTTCCCAGCTCAGGGCAGCAGGGTCAGTAGATGATTCCCAAGCTGACAGCGCGGGTTCGATTCCCGTCACCCGCTCCAAGACTGAAGGCCCAGCTCAGGACGTGAATCCGGAGCCGGGCCTTGATTGTTTCCAGGGCTGTTGATCTTGCTTGGGGGATAGCGGGCGATCTCGGTGCCCAGGTTTTGAAACGCTGTCCAGTGGGAGGCTCAGGCCCAGAGTGGTTCCACGGCTATTGGGTCGCCGAGACCCGCAAGCTGCTCACCGACCACCAGGTCACGGTCTCCGCCACCACCATCCGGTTTACCACCGCCGCACAGCCGCGTAGTTTCCTGGACAACGACGACGTCCCCGCCCAGCGGCCCCGAATCTCCGAAACGCTTTCGCACCCTGCTCTGACCGCGATGAGCCGCGAAGAACTCCGCCAGATGATCGAGCGACTCACCTCGCTCCAAGCCGCCCGCCTCGAACGCCTCCGCTATCAGCGACGCGGCGGTGAACGACTCCCCGGAGCCCGAGGCGGCATCTTCCAACAGAAGATCACCGATGCCGAGCGGATCCTCGCTGCCATCCTCTACCAGCGGAAAATCTGCACACGGCAAGTCCTCAGCGAACTGTTTGAAGTCAGCTCCCGCACGATCGGCAACGCTCTCATCGAGACCCGCCCACTCCTGGAACACGGCGGCTACAACCCCGCACCCGCGCTCCTCGCCTCTATCTCGCCGTGTTGATTCTTAACGGCTTCACTACGCGCGAAACTTGATCACGCGCGTTCCGAAGTCGGCCCAGCCGTGGGTGGCCACCATGCTGCGCACCGTCTTCGAGCAGCCCGACACCGATTCGGTCCACGCCCAGCACCGCCATGTCGTCGAGGTCTTGGAAGCCAAGTACCCGGCCGCCGCGGCGCATCTGGACGAGGCCCGAGACGACATCCTGGCGTTCACCGCCTTCCCCAAGGCCGTGTGGCGTCAGACGTGGAGCAACAACCCTCAAGAGAGTCTGGACAAGGAGATCCGCCGTCGGACCGATGTCGTAGGCATCTTCCCCAACCGGGAGGCGATCGTGCGGCCGGCCACGAGCACCGGTGGCCGGCGCCATACTGCTCCTCGCGGTAGCTGCCGCCCTGCTCGACGTCGGGCAGGAGTGTCGTCACCCATCTGTGATGAAGTGGTCCGCCGCATCACAGACGGGTGATGACGAAGAGTCTTTTAGCCTTGCTTTCATTCAGCCGCCTGGTTGGTTCTTCGAGCTGTTCCTGTATGCTCTGCCGCGACCGGATGAGCTTGTGGTCGGCTCAGATTCTTTGATATCCGACCGATATCGGCCATGAGCTGCTGCTGCATTTGGCATTTGATCTAACGGAATTAGCGACCCAAGGGCCGTAAACCGTGGTGTAGCTACCGCTACTATTCTGACAGAAGAGCACGACCTGTGTCTGAGTCACTCCGGTACCGCTGCACATCGCCCAGCCAGTGCCACCGCTAACACCAATCTGCGCGCTAGTGTCACAGGTCGCCGCCTGGGCGGGGGCAGTCGGTGACATTAGAGTTGTCGCGGCGGCGATCGCGGCCACCGCGGCCGCCGAAACGCCGAACTTCTTGATACGGCCCATTAGTTATCTCTTTCGGTGTCGATGTTTACTTCTTGATGGTAGTCACAGCTTTGGTGGATATCCATAGGGGATGATATGCAATTTGAATGAGCGTTTTACGGGCTAGCCACAGGGCCGCAGATTGAAGTCCGAAATAGGAAAACAGTCTGGTAGAGAGGGCTTGCGCTCACGGATCCGGTAGCAGATCTTCCCGGTGGCCAGGTCCAGGGCACCGAGCAGGTGCATGACCCAGTTTTCGAGCGTCGTTGACACACTCTGGCGCATGACCCCGTGCCCGTTGCGTGCCCATCAGGAGGGGATCAAGGGGGAACCACGGGGAATCACGGTCACTCGACCCGCTCCCCCGCAGGTCAGCGTCTTCCCAGCTCAGCGACCAGATGCGATAGAGACTTCCCAAGCTGACAGCGCGGGTTCGATTCCCGTCACCCGCTCCGCACTTAAATACGTCTTCAACGAACAGGGTCCGGTTCGAGGGCCTGCCAGTTCAGGCGTTCTCGGTGGAGACGTTCCATGGCTACCCAGCCGAGCGAGAACGGCAGGCCGCCCAGAGCGACGATTCCCAGAATGCCAAGTCCGGTGACGTCGAAGACAGCTCCTGGTCCGTCGAACAACTGAGCAACGGTCTGGAAAGCGAGGTGGAAACCTATGCCCGCCCAGATATCACCGGTGGCGACGCGAAAGCCACCAAGGACGAGGGCGAAGAGGAAGAAGACAAGGAACCTGTCAGGGGAGGTGGCGGCTCCGACGAGGAATCCGAACAGGGTGAACAACGCGGCCTGCCCGATGACCGCCTGCCAGGCCGGCAACACGGTGACAAGGTTGCGCTGCAGATAGCCGCGGAAGACGAGTTCCTCCGGCAGCGCCTCGTACAGGACGACGAGCACGACCAGGAGCGCTGTCACTCGGAGGGCGTCCGCAGCGGAGGTGCGCAGGCTGATCTCGACCCAGCCGAAGCCGAGACAGAGCGCGAACCCGATAGCGGCGGGGATGAGCCAGCAGACCATTCCAAGTAACAGGCGCCGCCAGCCGGCACGCAAGGAAGGCAGCCCGAGGCCGGTCCAGGGACGACGGTCGAGCAGGCGGCGGGCGGCCACAACCATGGGAACGATGAGAACCGTCGTGAGGACGGCCCTGGCGGCATGGGTAAGGCGGTCGTAGTCATAGCCGAGCGGGGTGCCATGGTAGACGAATAGCCAAAGCAGGACAGTGACAGCGAACACGATGAGGATTCGCCAGAGCAGGGCGGGGCGAGAGTCGAAGGTTGTCCGGGGACCAGACACGTCAGGCTCGCTCTCTATGAATGGCCTGCAGTAGATTTCAATTTTCGATTCTAAGACGGCACGACACGCTCTGCTCAGCGCCCCTACAAGGCATGATCGATGCACTTCCCCCTGGCTCACCGAGCGACGTGGCTGATCTCCGAGCTGGCCCTGGACCGGCGGATTTCAGGTGGACACTCAAGGGGCAGGAGGCGCTACGGCGCCGGAGGCGTTCGACAAGTTGCGAGCGGAGAGTGTGCCGCTTCCCCTCTCTACGATCGTCTCCCGGCCAGGCAGGCAGAACAAGACTGTTTCTTTGGTCTGTAGGCTGTCAGGCTGTAACCGTGAACGCTACAGATAGTGAGGTCTGGGATCCCTTCGGCACTTTGCACAGCGCCCTATGGATCGGAGGTGGCCAATGGGCCGGCAAATCCACCGTCGCCAGGCTGCTGGCCACCCGGTACGGGCTGACCGCGTACCACTACGACTATCACGACGCGCGTGCACACAATGACCGTCGGATCGCACGCCGAGCGCGACTTGGTGAGCCCACCGCAGACCCCGACCCGGACAGCGTCTGGGTGAACACCAGCCCTCAAGAGATGGCCGACGAGACCCTGGCCGGCTTCCCCACGCGGTTCGAGTGGGCTTTGGACGACCTACGCGGCTTGGTATCGGGGCGACCCATCATCGCCGAAGGTTGGGGACTGCGTCCCGAACTGGTCGCCCCCATCATCGACTCAACCCGCCGAATGATCGTGATGGTGCCGAGCGAGGAATTCCGTGAGCGTCAGTTCCGCGAACTGCCCCGTGCCGCCGCCGTCGATCACACGGTCAGCGACCCTGATCGAGCACAGCGCAACCGACTCGCCCGAGACCGCCTCGTCGCCGACGAGGCCGCCCGCACCGCTCGTCGCCTGGGCATACGGGTCCTTGAGGTTGATGGGCTAGATGATGCGGAGGCCGTGGCAGACATCGTGGTCGACCACTTCAGCTCCTATCTGCCGCTGTTGAACGTCTACAGGCCCTGACCGCGCGGCTGATTGTTGCACTCGTGCTGAGCTCCACGGACGCCACCGATGACCCGTCTCAGAGTTGCAGTTCGCATCCGCAGGTTCTACGTTCACGTCCCGAGTATTTCCTCTAGCGGCTCACCGTGCGACATACGTGCAATGATCATGGATCTCATGGTGGCTAGGCATAGTCCTGCCGCGGACGGAAGGCCAAGTCTCAGCCGGAACAGCCACGAGCTGCAAAACCGTCGGCACCCCGATCGAATACGAGATCCTCTACGCAAACAACCAGCTGGCATGACAGTCAACCAAGCCAGCTCCACGGAACTCGGGGAACATCAAAGCCTCCAGCAATCCCGGCACGGTTCAGTGTGGTGGCTGCCGTTCCTGCTCCTTCAGTCGCATACGTGGAGGCGGGCTTTACGCACTGCCCGCTTTCACCGAGACCATCACCGAAAGTGCAAAATCCTGGCTTCATCACAAGAGGATGCCGGATCGGGCAACTGATCCTTTCCTGATTCTTGGCCCGACATACTGGTTCGTTCCGATTCCGAAAGGGCCACGCCATGTATCCGCCCCCCCTCCCCTACCTGGGCTACCCACCACCGCCGACGCCCTTACGCCCAGTCCGGGGCGTCGCCGTCTTCGCCGTAGTGGCCCTGGTGTGCGACTCCCTCATCGGGATCGTCGCGGCCGTGATCGACCTCTGGTACGCCTCGCTCGTGGACCGCATGATCGTCGACCTCGACTCCGTGTCCGAGGCGGAGATCGACACGGCTGATTTCGTCTACGGCCTGTCCGGCATCCTTGAGGCGGTCGTCTACCTCGTGGCCGTCGTGGCGTTCCTGGTGTGGTTGTTCAGGGTCAGGGCGAACGCCGAGATCCTCTCACCTGGCGGCCACCGGCGCAGCCAGCCGTGGCTGATCTTCGGCTGGATGGTGCCGATCATCAACTTCTGGTTCCCGAAGCAGATCGTGGACGACATCTGGTACGCCTCCTCCCGCGTCCCCTCGCCTCCTCGGGGGCTGTTCAACGCTTGGTGGGCGGCCTGGCTGATCGGCACCTGGGTGACCAACGCGGCCGTCCGCCTGCTGTTCAACTCCGACGGGCTGGAGCCGCTGGCCGCCGCCGCGCGGTTCGACGTGGTGAGCATCGTGCTGATGCTCATCGCGGCCGTGCTGGCGATCGGCGTCATCCGCAAGATCACCGAGGCCCAGGAGGAACACCGCTCAGCGGCCGCCGCCGGTATGCCCTCCGGAGGTATGCCTCCCGGCGACATGGCTTCCGGCGCCCCCGGTGGTATGCCTCCCGGCGGCATGGCACCCGGCGGCATGGCACCCGGCGCTCCCGGCGGCGGCCACCCGGGGTACTGACGGTCGCGCCGCCGGGCGCCGATCGAGGACCGGGTCAGGCCGGACCCGGGTCGTCGGCGGGCCCGGCGGCAGCTCGGCGAGCAACGAGCCGAACACCTTGCCATACCGCCACAGGTCGTAGGTGACCAGGGCAGCCACGGTCATCTGACTGGCCCAGGCCACAGGTCAACCGCCCTACGAGCGACGATCAACGCACTTCCCAAGTGACAGCGCGGGTTCGATTCCCGTCACCCGTTCCACGCTTCAAGGCCCAGGTCAGGGACGGATTCCCGACCCGGGCCTTAGTCGTTTCCAGAAATTCAACGACCACCTATGCCCGTTTGAGCTTGCTCCGCTTTGACGGACACCGGGTGTGGTGTTCAGGCTGCTGCGGCTTCGAAGTCGGCGGGACTACGGTAGCCAAGGCTGCTGTGCAGCCGATGCAGGTTGTACCAGCTTTCGATGAACTCGAAGATCGCGGTGCGGGCGGCACGGAACCTGTCAATTTGATCAAGGCAGCTGAGCTGGTCTAATTCTGTGTCAGCTTTTCTTGTTCGTCCTTCTGGTCTAGACGAGTAAGTCCGATGTGTTCGGTCGCATGTGGTGCCTGACTGGACGGTGGGCGTGCTGGTTTCTCAGCGATGCCGGCGGCTGCGTGCCACGGCAGTGGCATGCTCCTCGCTATGCATGAAGATCCGCAGGACAAGACAACACCGGGTTTGTGGGGGCGTATCGCGTGCACCTGGGCGGTCGCTTTCGCTGTGCTTCATTTCTACTGGGCGCTGGGCGGCGGGTGGGGCCTGAGCGTCTCTGCGGGACCTCTGGCCGCGGAACGCCCTGGGTGGTTCGTGGTGGTTGGCCTGTGGGGTGTGGGAATGCTGTGCCTTGTCGGCGGCGTGCTGGGATGGCTTCTCGCCCGGCCGCGGCCTGGTGGCCTGGGTGGACGGGTGATCAAGGCGCTGGGCTGGTGCGCTTGCGCTGTGCTGCTCGTGCGCGGCATCGCCGTGGAGGTGCTGTTGCTGACTGATACAGCGGGCCAGGGGATAGACGTAAGCCCGCAACAGCGGCTATGGACGCTGGTGCTGTGGAATCCCTGGTTCCTGGTCGGCGGTCTTGCCTTCGGCGTGGCCGCACGAGGGTTCAAAGGAGCGAAGGGCCCAAGTAGCGGTGCCGCCTGACGATGCGCCGGGGAACCCGAAGAGGGTGTCCAAGATCGTTGTGTGATGAGTGACCTGGACGCCCTGCTGACCGCGCTGTACGTGAAGGTCGATGACGAGTTGGAGACCCGGCGATGGATGCTGACCGACGCCGAACTGGTCACTCTCGCGGTCGCGCAGGCGCTGCTCGGCTTCCACGATCTGCGGATCCGGCTTGCTTCTGAGGTTGAAGGGCTGAAGTTACCTCGTCGAGAGCGTGATGATCGCTTCATAGCGGTCATACCGGAAGCATGAGATACCCCGAAGGCGGCGGG
>NZ_JBEXUE010000323.1:0-11690 GCF_040614275.1 Streptosporangium sp. NPDC006013 | reverse complement strand
CGCTGGCCGCCGAGATCCTGCCCGGCTCCCGGTACCGCCGCCACCTGCTGTTGCGCTACAGCATCACCTGGCGCAAACCGCAGGACTGAGCGGGCGCCGAGGGCGCGCTCCTGGCGGGGGTGGGTGAGGTGGTCGTCAAGCACGGGGCGGCGGGGGCCGAGGTCTGGACGGCCGACGACCATGTCGTACTGTCCGCTCGCCGGGTCCCGGTGGCGAGCACGATCGGGGCGGGGGACGCCTTCGTGGCCGGTTACCTCTCCGGGCTGCTGGACGGCCTGCCGCCGGCGGGCCGCCTGGACCGCGGCGTCACCCTGGGGGCGTTCGCGGTGGCGACCCACGGCGACTGGCACGGCCTGCCGACCCGCGAGGAACTCGGCCTGCTCTCCCTCTCGGCGGGCGAAACCATCCGCTGAACCGACCGGCGGACCTTAACCTGCTTTTAGGGTTGGCGCAGCGTGGCGCTAATGGGGTACCCGGCAAGCTCGGGGACATGCGAAACACTACGAAACTCACCATCGCCGCCACCGGACTCCTCGCCGTCATCGCCGGAGGTGGCGCGGTCGCCTCCGCCGGAACCACGACGCCCACCCCGGCCCCCAGCGGCACGGCGACGACTCCCGCGCCGGTGAATCCGACGCCCGGCGTCGAGAGCACCCCCGCGCCCGGCGAGGCGGAGGCCAAGATCTCGCGGGACGAGGCCGTCAGGATCGCTCAGGAGAAGGTGCCCGGCGCCAAGCTCGTCAAGGTCGAGTTCGACGGCGACGAGACTCCCGCCAACTGGGAGGTCGAGCTCCGCGAGGGCGATGTCGAGCACGACTTCGACGTCGACGCCGCCACCGGCGCGATCCTGGAGCAGGACCGGGAGGCCGTGGACGACGCCGACGACAACGCCGACGACAACGCCGGCGACCGCGCCTCCGACGACAACGTCACCAACGGCAGGGACGACCACGGCGACCGGGATCACCACGACGACCGGGACGACCACCACGACCGGGACGATGACTGACCACCTGACCGGCGTGAGGAGCCCGTGGCGCCCCTGTGCCACGGGTTCCCCCGCCGAACCGGCTGCTCCTCCCCGGACCGCGGGGCGCGGTCCCCGGCACCCCGCACGACCTCCTCGGCGGCACCTTCCCGGACGTACCCCCAGCCCGTGAGGACGGCCGCGGAGGACGCGGCCGTCAGCGCCGCCGCACCCGGTAGGCCAGCGCCACGAGGGCGGTGACCCCCAGGAGCCCCGCGACCAGGTACGAGGGCCGCCACCAGGAGCCGCGCTCCACGACCGCCACGGTGGTCATACCGCCGGGTGCATCCCCCGCGGGCGCTGCCGCCGGGGTGGCGACGGGCGTGCGGGGAGTGCTGGAGGCGACATCGCCCAGGGGGGCGGCCGGCGGCCGGATCGCCCCCCAGTGCTCCTGCGGCGGCTGGGCGGCGATCGACTGCCTGAACTCACTGGGAACCGGGGCGATCTTCAGCCCTCCCGGCACGGTGAGGGTGCCGATCCGGTAGGGCGCGAACCAGCCCTGGACGGCCTCCACCTCCCATGTTCCCTCGGGCAGCGAGATCGCGGCGGCGTAGTGGGCGGGCTCCTTCAACTCCACTCCGACAAACTTGAGGCTTTTCTTCCCGTCGGTGAACTTCAGTGCGACCTCGCCCAGGTCGTCGCCCAGGTACGGGTGGGTGCCGTGCTGGAGCAGCCAGAAGCCGAGCGTGTACGTCGTGTCCGGGGCCGTCTTCGCGGGAACCGGGTCCATCACGGTGATCGCCCAGCCTCCGGCCCGCGCCGGTGCGGCCAGGGCCAGCAGGGGGACAATGAACGCCAGGAGGATAAGGATTCGTCTCATGCGGGAGGTACACCGGCCGGGCCGGTCAGGTTCCCGTCACCGGGCGGGTGCGAGGCCGGATCGGCGGGCACGGCGAGACGGCCACGGCCGGGAGTCGAGGCCGAAAGCAGGGGTATGGACAGCAGATGAGCCTTCAGGAAGAACTGCGGCAGGTCGAAGAGGATCTGGAGAGACTGCGTAACGAGGTCGCCGAGATACGCAGGCAGGTCGGAGAGCTCGGCCCCACCGACTCCGTCGAACGATCAATGATGATCAACCAGGCCGACGAGCAGGAGATCCTCGTCAGCGAGCTCGACGCCAGGCGCGAAGACCTCCTCAAGCGCCTCGGCAAGGAGTGAACGGGACCACCGGCACCAAGAGGCCCCTACCTGCGATTCGTCACATTCGGTTATCTATGATTTCCCAGGGTAACCATAACAGCGAACCACCATCAGGGGGATGAAATGATCAGTACGCTTCACAAAATGGGCGTGAAGTCCAACGCGATGTACATCGCCGGAATCGCCTCGGTCGGCCTGTCCTTCGCGGCGTGGCTGGCATCGAATTCGGCGGAGAAGGCAGGCATCGACCGGGCGGACCGGTGGGGGATCTTCATCGGCGAGTGGGCACCCACCTTCTTCGGGATGGGGATCGCGCTGCGCATGGAGGAGGCCCGCGACGAGATGCGGCCGACGGAGCAGGAGATGCTCCACGGCACGTACTCCGAGGGCAGAATGCCCTCGCGCGCGGGTGTCTAGGCCCTGTCTCGCAGATCTTGCCGTGGCGAGGATCGGTCAGGTGGTGCCTCGCGAGGCGGAGGAGGGAGCCGCGGCGTACCGCGGTGACCGACGGCAACGCGGCGAGGCGCCACCTGACCGTGCCGTTGGATGATCGAAGGCGGGGCGTGTCCGCCAGGACGCACCCCGCCTTCGTGCCCGGCCCGCATTCCCGCTCCGCCCGCCGGAAGACGGGTCACGGAGCTGTGACCAGGGCCGGATGTCTCGGGTCGTCGACGCGGACGACCATGTCGGCGACCCGCGCCGGCGCGACCTCCGCCTCGTAGCGCGCGTAGGCGGGCAGCGTCCAGCGCTCCTCGTCCGGGGTGCGCCGGGCGAGCGCGCCCGGCGAGAGCCTCAGGTGCACGGTCAGGTCGAACGGCAGCCCCCTGCCCAGCAGCAGCGGACCGGCCAGCAGCAGCACCCCACCTGGGGGGACGGTGACATAGGGCGCGCGGGTGGCCCGATCGATCGTGCTGTCCCACAGCGTGGGCAGCACCTTCCCCGACCGGCCGGGAGCGAGCGGCCCCAGAACCTCGCGGACCAGCCCTTTGTAGTCGAACCAGTCGGTGTAGAAGGAGTCAGGATCGGTCCTGCCGTACTCGAAACGGAGCGAGGCCGGGCGCAGGAAGTCGGCGGAGAGGACACGGAGCACCTCCCTGCCGCGGAGCCGAAGCGGATCGACCAGCTCGTCGGCGAGATCCCCGGGCCGCGCCGCCGGCGCTCCGTCGAGCGCGACGCGCACCCAGGAGTCGCGGGGCTCCGCGTCCACCCGGTCCGCGACTTCCTCCACCAGTGACGACGGGGAGATCGGCATTATGTCCACCCCACCATCCTGGCCGACACCCGACCTGTCTCCGACCGTGGATCGGCCGACCGCCACGTTCGGGTCAAGGTCGGACGTGATGCCGATCAAAAGTCGGTCTGCCCGGGTTGTCCCGCCGCTACGGGCGGTAACGATCCATATGGGATCGACGGCTCGGCCGTGACTGAGCGTCGGCCTCCCGGTCGCGTCACGTCCCTGTCGGCGCGACCCGGTAGTTGGCGTGATCTTCACGTCTTTCCGCAACCGAGATCACGGCACGTTACGCACGGAGACAGTGATGTCAGGAGGATTTCAGTGATCAAGCGCGGTAAGCCGACCAAGAACGGCCAGGTCAAGCTGACTTTCACCATAGCGGAGGGCCCGGCCAGGGGAGGGGTTTCACTGGTCGGCGACTTCAACGGCTGGGATCCCTACGCCCACCCCATGCAACGCAAGGAGAACGGCACCTACCAGGTGAGCCTGACCGTCCCCGCACGGCAGCCCATCCGTTTCCGCTATCTCGCGGACGGCGGCGTGTGGTTCGACGACGCCGACGCCGATCACCACGACGAGCACGGCGGCCGGATCAACCCGGTGGACGTCCAGGAAGCGCCGGAGGGAATCACCTCGGCGCCCAGCGTCGGCAAGCCGATGCGGCAGACGCTCACGGCGGGGCGGCCGGTCACGAACCCGGTACCCGCCTCATAAGGTCTGGCAACCACGCATGGAACGGAGTCCCGTTCGCGGGACATGCCGTTGCGCCGTCTCCGCGATCATCGGGGCGACCTGCCCCTTCCCGTCCCCGCGAGGGCGTGAAAAGGCAGGCTGCCCCGCCCGCGGGCGGTGACCGGGTTCTCACGGATGACCACCGAGCACGCCGAGGGTGTCGCGGGCGAGTTGAAGCTCCTCTCTCGGACGGATCCCCAGCACGGGCACGGGTACGCCGGGTGCGCTGACCATCCCGTCGACGTCGAGGTCGGTGCGGACGGGCGGCTCGACCCCGAGCAGCGCGAGCCCGCGGCAGACGGCCTCGCGGACCTCCGGCTGATCCCAGCCGATCTCCCCGGTGAAGACGAGCGCGTCCAGCCGGTCCAGGCTCGTCGCGGCCGCGGCGATCTCCCGGCCCACCCGGTACGCGAACACCTCCAGGGCCAAGGCCGCGGCGGGGGCGCCGGAGGCGACCAGTTCCCGGGTGTCGCCCGACTCCCCGTCCGAGAGTCCGAGCAGCCCCGACCGGTGTTCCAGGCCGTCGCGCAGTTCGTCGAGCGTGAGCCGGGAACCGGACAGCAGCCAGAGCAGCATGCCGGGGTCGACGCTCCCCGAACGCGTGCTCATCGGCACCCCCTCCAGCGGGGTGAACCCCATCGAGGTGTCCACGCTGCGGCCCTCGCGGACCGCGCACACCGAGGAGCCCCCGCCGAGGTGGGTCAGGACGACCTGGAGTGCGCGAACGGGCCGGTCGAGCAGTTCCGCGGCCCGCCCCAGCGCCCAGGCGTAGGACAGACCGTGGAAGCCGTAGCGGCGCAGGCCGTACCGGCTCCTCCACTGCGCGGGCAGCGCGTAGGTGGCGGCGCGATCCGGAAGCGCGGCGTGGAAGGCGGTGTCGGGGCAGAGCACGTGCGGGAGGCCGGGCAGCCGGCACCGGGCGGCCTCGACGAGTGCGAGCGCGGGCGGCACGTGCAGCGGGGCAAGGTCCGCGTACTCTCTTACCGCGTCCAGCACGTCGTCATCGACGACCGTCGGCTTCCGTACGGCCTCACCACCGTGTACCAGCCGGTGGCCGACCGCGGCGAGGTCGCCGTCCGGGACGTCGGTGAGGAAGTCCCCGATCGCCCGCTCCGCCGACCCAGGGTCGGGACTCCGCTCGCTGTGCTCGGTGCGCAGGACCTCTCCGTCGCGGACGAGGTGAAGCTGGAGGCTCGATGATCCCGCGTTGACCGTGAGCACCGCCAGGCCTGGGGTTCCCATTTTCCGGGCCTGCCCGGAGGCGGAACGGGCAAACGGCGTCTCCCCGAGCGGGTCCGCTTCGCGTCGGGCGCCGTCCTGACATCCGGCGGTTCACGGTCACCCGTTGAACTGTCACGAACCACGGGCGTACGGTGGTGCTGATGGCACCAGTCCTTGCACGGCTCCCGACAGGGCGCTGTCTCCAACTGCCGTAGACAGCGGGGCGATATGACTCGGCTTTCCGTCACCGTGGACGCGCGTCCGCAGTTCTCCGTAGTGACCCTGATCGGCGATCTGGACAAATCATCGGCTCCCCTGCTGGAGGAGAGGCTCGCGGAGTTCATGAGGCGGGGCCATGTCTGCCTGGTCGTCGACACGACGGAGCTGGAATTCTGCGATTCCACGGGCATCTGGGTGCTGCTGACGAGCCTGCGGCGCGCCTACGAGCGGAAGGGCTGGCTGCGCCTCGTCGGCGTGCACGGATTCCTCGGCCGCCTGCTCGATCTGACCAAACTGCGAGACGCGTTTCCCATCGCCTCCACGGTCGAGGAGTCGGTGCGCGAACTCTCCGGTGAGAGCGTCATCGCCTCACGTTGATTCCCGGCGGTCCTCCGGCGATCGGCCCCGCGGCGGGATCGTGAGCCGGGCCGTGGACACGGACATGGCTGCCGGACCCGCCCACTCCCCGAGGAGAGCGGGCGGGCGGATCAGCCGCGGGAGACCAGGCGGACGAACTCCTCGAACGAGAAGCGGCCGTCGCCGTCGGAGTCGCCGTCCCGGTTCAGCGACCCGATGGCCTCCGCGGGCAGGTCGGGGAAGTGCCTGCCGAACTCCGCCTCCGTGATGAATCCGTCACCGTCGGCGTCGATGGCCGCGAACGCCTGCCTGAGTTCCGCCAACCGCTCCCCCGTGGACTCTGTCGACATGGTGACCCGCCTCTCTCAACGACCCGCACTTCGATCAGCAGCCAACTTACGGGAGGAGCCACCCGCACAGCTACACCGCGATATATGTCATGTTTTATTACTAAAAATCCGCTTTGCTGGCGCGGCCCCTCCGTACCCCGCGCCTACCGGCCCCGAGAGCCCGACGCGACCCGCGACTACACCTCTGACCTGCGGTGACAGCTAGTCTCCGGGTAACGCCCGCCTTTGATCGTCAGTAGACTGCGAGCATGATTCGCCCCGCAACACCGGATGACATTCCGACGATCATCGACATGATCCACGGCCTCGCGGAGTACGAGAAGGCGCCGGATCAGGTCAAGAACACCCCGGACCTGCTCCGTGAGGCGCTCTTCCGCCCCTCCCCCAGCGTGTTCTGCCACATGGCCACCGACGGGAACAGCGCCACGGGGTTCGCGATCTGGTTCGTCTCCTACTCGACCTGGACCGGCACGCACGGGGTCTACCTCGAAGATCTCTTCGTCCGCCCCGAGCACCGGCGTGGCGGGTACGGCAGGGAACTGCTCACCGAACTGGCCCGCATCTGCGTGGAGCGCGGCTACGACCGGTTCGAGTGGTCGGTGCTCGACTGGAACGCCCCCGCCATCGACTTCTACCGGTCGCTCGGCGCGGAACCACAAGACGAGTGGGACAGGTACCGGCTCGCGGGTCCCGCGCTCGAGAAGCTCGCCGCGACGGAGAGAAAGCAGTAGTCACACCGGGTCCGTCCTCGCCGCCAAGACCGGCCGGAACATCGTTCCGGCCGGTCTTGGCGTTTTCCGTATGGCATTCCCCGCACCATCCGGAAGCCCTCGCGCGAAAACCTCACCGGAACACGCTCAGGCTGTGAACCTTTCATCTCACAAAACCGCCCTCCACCCCTCCGACCTGCTGCGACAGCCTGTCATCGGACCTCGGGAAAGGCACTCCATTTACACCCCTGGATCGACGACCTAGAGTCCGTCTCGCGTGGGCGCCTCACCGCCATTGATCAACTACTCGTCATCCCTCGAAAGGGAGGGTAATTCTGTGAGTAAATGGCGAAGTATGGCTGTCGCCAGTGTGGCCACATTAATGACCGCACTGCTCGCCGTCGTCCTCATTCCCCAGTCGGCCTCGGCGCACGGCGCCATGATGACGCCTGGCAGCCGGACCTTTTTCTGCTGGCAGGACGGCCTCTCCCCGCAGGGGAACATCGTGCCCATCAACCCGGCCTGCTCGGCGGCGGTGGCCCAGAGCGGAGCCAACTCGCTCTACAACTGGTTCAGCGTGCTGCGGTCCGACGGTGCCGGGCGGACCCAGGGGTTCATCCCGGACGGTCAGGCGTGCAGCGGCGGCAACCCCGGCTACAGCGGGTACGACCTGCCGAGCGCCGACTGGCCGGTGACGCACCTGACCTCGGGCGCGTCGATCCAGTTCAAGTACAACAAGTGGGCCGCCCACCCCGGCTGGTTCTACCTCTACATCACCAAGGACGGCTGGAACCCCAACCGGGCACTGACCTGGGGTGACCTGGAGAGCACGCCCTTCCACACGGCCGACCACCCGCAGAGCGTCGGCTCACCGGGTACCAACGACGCCCACTACTACTGGAACGCCACGCTGCCCTCGAACAAGACGGGCCGCCACATCATCTACTCGGTGTGGAAGCGCTCCGACTCGGCCGAGACGTTCTACAACTGCTCCGACGTGGTCTTCGACGGTGGCAACGGCGAGGTGACCGGCGTGGGTCGGCCGGGCACCAACCCGACCCCCAACCCGACGCCGACCGTGACGCCGACCGTGACGCCGACGCCCGGCCCCGGCGGGTCGTGCACCGCCTCCTACAAGACCGTCAACTCCTGGTCGGGCGGCTTCCAGGCCGAGGTGACCGTGAACAACCCGGGTTCCGCCGCCATCAACGGCTGGACCGCGAAGTGGACGCTCGGCAGCGACAGTGCCATAAACAGCCTGTGGAACGGCACGTACACCACATCGGGATCCGCGGTCACGGCCAAGAACGCCGACTGGAACCGGACGATAGCGGCCGGAGGCTCGACCACCTTCGGGTTCACCGCCTCGGGCACCAGTGGCTCCCCGACCGTCACCTGTACCAGCCCATAACGGGATGTGGTCCCGCCGGCGCCTGACGGGCGCCGGCGGGACCACGCGCGTTTCCCCGTCTCACCCCGCCATGTCCGTACCGGGCCCGTGTCCTCGTGGAAGGGATTCCCGTGCCGCCCACCACGAAGATCGCGCAACTGCTGGGTCTCGTCTCGCTCGGCGCGGCGGTGGCCCTGATCGCGGTGGCCTGCGCAGGCCGGACTCCGGAGGGCGGGCACACCGCGGCGCACCTCCCCTCCCCGATCCCCCCTCAGGCCACCTCCGCGCCACCGCCTTCCCCTGCCGTCCGGCGAGACACCCCGACCGCGCTCCCGGTCGCGGCGAAGTGCCGGGCGACGGTCACCCTGGTGGAGTCGTGGCCCGGCGGCTACCGGGGCGCCGCGACGATCACCAACGACGGCGAGCAGCCGCTGGGCGGCTGGTACATCCAGTGGATGCTGCCGCAGGGGGCGACCCTCACCCAGGCGTGGAACGGCACCCACATGCAGAGCGGTCCCGTCGCGATGATCCACGCCTTGGGCGACAAGCCGCCGCTGCGGCCGGGAGCGACCGCCACCGACATCGGCTTCGTGGGAGCCGCCGCCACCCCCCCGACCTTCACCGAGGTCACCTGCGGTTAGCGGCACCCCGGGGCGGGCGCCCGCTCCCGGTCGGCTGAGACCGAACGCGTCCGCGAGCGTCCCCACCTGGTCCTCGAACCGGTGCGCCACGCCCCTCGCACTGGTCGGCGGCGTGCGGATCACCGGCGGCGGGCTCCACCGCAGAAGCACCGGCACCGCGGCGTGCCGGGGGTCCCTCCCCCTCGCCGCCGCAGAGGGGGGTGACCTCACCCTGGAGTTCCGCGCACGGCTGGACACCGACATGGTGCGCGGTTCTTTTCCGGCTCTCGCGTGATTCCCGCCTCCGGCTCTCCGACCCGCCGGGGAGGTGAGGCGGTAGCTTGGGACCGCCATCAAGAAGGAAGAGAGATCGTGACCACGTCTATTCATCAGCGGATCGCCGAAGAGCTGGGTGTGCGCGAGCGACAGGTGCGGGCGGCGGTGGACCTGCTCGACGGCGGCGCCACCGTGCCGTTCATCGCCCGCTACCGCAAGGAAGCCACCGAGATGCTCGACGACACGCAGCTGCGCACTCTGGAGGAGAGGCTGCGCTATCTGCGGGAGCTGGAGGAGCGGCGCACCGCGATCCTGGAATCGATCGAAGGCCAGGGCAAGCTCGACGACGCCCTGCGGGCACAGATCATGGCGGCCGATTCCAAGGCCCGCCTGGAGGACATCTACCTTCCCTACAAGCCCAAGCGGCGGACCAAGGCGCAGATCGCCAGGGAGGCGGGGCTCGAACCGCTCGCCGACGGCCTGCTGGCGGACCCGTCGGTCGACCCGCGGGCCGCGGCGGAGGCGTTCGTCGGCGAGGGGGTGGCCGATGCCGCCGCCGCGCTTGACGGTGCCCGCGCGATCCTGGTCGAGCGGTTCGGTGAGGACGCCGACCTGGTCGGCGAGCTGCGCGAGCGGATGTGGACGAAGGGGCGCCTGGTCGCGGCGGTCCGCGAGGGCAAGGAGGCGGAGGGCGCCAAGTTCTCCGACTATTTCGACTTCGCCGAGCCGTTCACCAAGCTGCCCTCGCACCGGATCCTGGCGATGTTCCGGGGGGAGAAGGAGGAGGTCCTCACCCTCACCCTGGAGCCGGAACCGGAGCCCACCGGCACCTACGAGGGCCGCGTCGCGCACCGCTTCGGCATCGCCGACCAGGGGAGGCCCGCCGACGCGTGGCTGGCCGACACGGTCCGCTGGGCCTGGCGCACCCGCATCCTCGTCCACCTCGGCATCGACCTGCGGACGCGCATGTGGCAGGCCGCCGAGGAGGAGGCGGTCCGCGTGTTCGCCGCGAACCTGCGCGACCTGCTGCTCGCCGCGCCCGCGGGGAGCCGCGCGACCATGGGGCTGGACCCGGGGCTGCGCACCGGCGTGAAGGTCGCGGTGGTCGACGCGACCGGCAAGGTGCTGGCCACCGACACGATCTACCCCCACGAACCGCGCCGCCAGTGGGACCAGTCGCTGGCCACCCTCGCCGCGCTGGCGAAGAAGTACGACGTGGAACTCGTCTCCATCGGCAACGGCACCGCCTCGCGCGAGACCGACAAGCTCGCGGGCGAGCTGGTGAAGCTGGTCCCCGGGCTGACCAAGGTCGTGGTGTCGGAGGCCGGGGCCTCGGTCTACTCCGCCTCGGCGTTCGCCTCGCAGGAGCTGCCCGGCATGGACGTGTCGCTGCGCGGCGCCGTGTCGATCGCCCGGCGGCTCCAGGACCCGCTGGCCGAACTGGTCAAGATCGACCCCAAGTCGATCGGCGTCGGCCAGTACCAGCACGACCTCGCCGAGACCAAGCTCTCCCGCTCCCTCGACGCCGTGGTGGAGGACTGCGTGAACGCGGTCGGCGTCGACGTCAACACCGCCTCGGCACCGCTGCTCACCCGGGTGTCGGGCATCGGCTCCGGGCTCGCCGAGAACATCGTCCAGCACCGCGACGCCAACGGCCCGTTCCGTTCCCGCAAGGCGCTGAAGGACGTGGCCAGGCTCGGCCCGAAGGCCTTCGAGCAGTGCGCGGGCTTCCTGCGCATCCGCGGCGGCGACGACCCGCTCGACACCTCCAGCGTGCACCCGGAGTCCTACCCGGTGGTGCGGCGCATCCTGCAGAGCACCGGCGGTGACATCACCACCCTGATCGGCAACGGTACGGTGCTGCGGGCCCTGCGCCCGGCGGAGTTCGTGGACGACACCTTCGGGCTGCCGACCGTCACCGACATCCTCTCCGAGTTGGAGAAGCCGGGCCGTGACCCGCGCCCGGCCTTCAAGACGGCGACCTTCAAGGAGGGCGTGGAGAAGCTCTCCGACCTCACCCCCGGCATGCTGCTGGAGGGCGTGGTCACCAACGTGGCGGCCTTCGGCGCCTTCGTCGACGTCGGCGTGCACCAGGACGGCCTGGTGCACGTGTCGGCGCTGTCGCACAACTTCGTCAAGGACCCGCGCGAGGTGGTCAAGCCCGGTGACATCGTCAGGGTGAAGGTGCTCGACGTCGACATCCCCCGCAAGCGCATCTCGCTCACCCTGCGCCTGGACGACGACGTCAAGCCGTCCGGCCCGCGAGGACCGCGCGACCAGCGCGACCAGCAGGGCGGTGGCGGTCAGCGCCAGGGCGACGGCGGCAGGCGCACTCGTGCTGATCACGCATGACATGGGCGTCGTCGCCGATGTCGCGGACCGGGTCGTGGTCATGTACGCGGGACGGGTGATGG
>NZ_JBEXUE010000322.1:0-11718 GCF_040614275.1 Streptosporangium sp. NPDC006013 | reverse complement strand
CGGGCGCACTCGACCGTCTCCCGGCTGCCGGTCGCCGTGGCCCTGCACTCCTTCGCACGGATCAGGCTGACCGGCGACGTGGCGTCCGTACACGAGATCGTGCGCGCGATGATCGCGCAGATCGCCGTGTTCCACTCTCCCGACGACATGCGGATCATGGTGTGCGCGGGCGAGGAATGGATGTCGCAGTGGGACTGGGTCAAGTGGCTGCCCCACGCGCTGCACCCGGAGGAGCATGACGCCGCGGGCCCGGTCCGGCTCATGACCAACGATCTCGGTGAGCTCGACAAGCTGGTCGGCGGCGAGTTGAGGGAGCGGGCCCGGTTCAACCCGGGAGCCTCCTCCGATGCCCTGCCGTACCACGTGCTGATCATCGACGGCGGGCACGTGCCGCACGACTCCCAGCTGGGCGGCGACGCCATCCAGGGTGTCACCGTGATCGACCTGTCCGGTTCGACGGCGCCGATCGAGGAGAAGAACACGCTCCGGCTGGACGTCCAGCCGGAGGGCTTCTTCATGGTCAAGATCGACCACGCGGGCAAGGAGAACTCGACCCGCCTCGGCGATCCCGACCGGATGGACTTCCTCAGGGCCGAGGGACTGGCCAGGCAGCTCGCGCCGCTGCGCGCCTCGACCGCCAAGGGCGGGGAGCCGCAGGACGTGCTCTCGGTGGACACCTCGCTGACCGATCTGCTCGGCGTCGGCGATCCGACCCGTCTCGACCCCGCGGTGACCTGGCGGCCCAGAGCCGGACGCAACCGGCTACGGGTGCCGATCGGCCTCGGCTCCGACGGCCGGGTGGTCGAACTCGACATCAAGGAGTCGGCGCAGGGTGGGATGGGCCCGCACGGGCTGGTCATCGGCGCCACCGGCTCGGGCAAGAGCGAGCTGCTGCGCACCCTGGTGCTCGGCCTGGCGGTCACCCACTCCTCGGAGATCCTGAACTTCGTCCTGGTCGATTTCAAGGGCGGTGCCACCTTCCTCGGCCTCGACGGCCTCTCTCACGTCTCGGCGGTCATCACCAACCTCGAGGACGAGCTCCCCCTCGTCGACCGCATGTACGACGCCCTGCACGGCGAGATGGTCCGCCGCCAGGAGTTGCTCCGCGCCTCCGGCAACTACGCCTCGCTGCGCGACTACGAGCGCGCTCGCGAACAGGGCGCGGACCTGGCGCCGATGCCCACGCTGTTCGTCGTCATCGACGAGTTCAGCGAGCTGCTCGCGGCCAAGTCCGAGTTCATCGAGCTGTTCGTGATGATCGGGCGGCTTGGCCGCTCCCTTGGCGTGCATCTGCTGCTGGCCTCACAGCGGCTGGAGGAAGGGCGGCTGCGCGGCCTGGACACCCATCTGTCCTACCGGGTGGGCCTGCGCACGTTCTCGGCGATGGAGAGCCGGGTCGTGCTGGGGGTCGCCGACGCCTACGAGTTGCCGTCCGCCCCGGGCAATGCCTACCTCAAGTTCGACACCACCGGAATGACCCGCTTCAAAGCCGCCTATGTGTCCGGCTCCCACCAGGTGGACCCGCGCCACGCCACGACACCGGACGGGCGGGGATCGATCCGGCAGGTGGTGGAGTACGGCCCGGCATTCGTCCCGCTGCCCGTCGTGGAGGAGCCGGAGTCGGACGAACAGGTGGACAACAACAGGAGCAGCCTGCTGGACATCGTGGTCGGCCGGCTGGCCGGCCAGGGCCCGCCCGCCCACCGCATCTGGCTGCCTCCGCTGAACGAGCCCCCGACCGTCGCCCATCTGCTCCCGCCGTTGTCGGTCACACCGGAACACGGCCTCACCACGGCCGGGTGGGTGGGCCGGGGCCGGTTGCACGCCGTCGTGGGCATCATCGACAGACCGTTCGAGCAGCGAAGCGACCCGTTCTGGCTGGACCTGGCGGGTGCGACCGGTCACGTCGGCGTCGCGGGCGGAACCCAGAGCGGCAAGAGCACGGTGCTCCGCACGCTGATCACCAGCATGGCGCTCACCCACACACCCCGCGAGGTGCAGTTCTACTGCCTGGACTTCGGCGGCGGCTCACTCGCCTCGCTGGAGGGGCTGCCCCACGTGGGCGGGATCGCCAGCCGTCTCGACGGTGACCGCGTCCGCCGTACGGTCGCCGAGATCGCCGTCCTCCTCCAGCGGCGAGAGCGCGACTTCGCCGAACAGGGCATCGACTCGATCACCACCTACCGGCGGCGGCTCGCCGACGGGACGATCGAGGGCGACGGCTGGGGAGACGTCTTCCTCGTGGTCGACGGCTGGCTGACCGTCCGGCAGGAGTTCGAGACGATCGAACCCGTGATCACCGATCTGGCCGCGCGCGGTCTCGGCTACGGCATCCACGTCGTGGCCGCGACCAACAAGTGGTCGGAGTTCCGGCCCGGCATCCGCGACCTGTTCGGCACCCGGGTGGAGCTCAAGCTCGGCGACGCCTACGAGTCCGAGATCAACCGGAAGTCATCGCTGGCCGTGCCGGCGGGCGTACCGGGACGCGGGCTCACCAAGGAGGGCATGCACTTCCTGTCCGCGCTCCCCAGGATCGACGGCGTCCGGAACGCCGAGGACCTGTCGGCGGGGGTGCGCGGACTCGTCTCGGCCGTCAAGAGCGCCTGGAAGGGTGCCTCCGCACCGCCCGTGCGGCTGCTGCCGTCGATACTGCCCGCCGGGACGCTGCCCGACGTCGCCCAGAGCGGGCCGGGCCGCATCCCGATCGGCATCGACGAGGCCACCCTCTCGCCCGTCATGCTCGACTTCGAGACGGACCCGCACTTCATCGTGGTGGGCGACACCGAGAGCGGGAAGTCCAACCTGCTGCGGCTCGTCACCGAGGGCCTGGCCGCCCGGCGCACTCCGCAGGAGGCCATGATGATCGTTGTCGACTACCGGCGGTCGCTGCTGGACTCCGCCGCCACCGAGCACCGCATCGGCTACGCCGCCTCCGGCGCGGCCGCCCTCGAACTGATCAACGACGCGCGTGGCGCGCTGCTCAAACGGCTGCCCCCGGCGAACCTCACCCCCGACCAGCTCCGGGCCAGGGACTGGTGGAAGGGCTGTGACCTCTACATCGTCGTCGACGACTACGATCTCGTCGCGACCTCGTCGAACCCGCTGCTGCCACTGGTGGACCTGCTGCCGCAGGCCCGCGACATCGGACTGCACCTGGTCATGTCACGCGCGATGGGCGGCATCGGCCGGGCGATGTTCGACCCGGTCATCCAGCGGGTCAAGGACATGGCCAGCCCCGCCGTCATCCTCTCCGGCAACAAGGACGAGGGCTCCCTGTTCGGCAATGTGCGCCCCCATCCGCTTCCGGCGGGCCGGGGATACCACGTCGACAGGAAGTCCGGCGCCCGCCTCATCCAGACCGCCCTGCTGCCCCCCTCGGACGGGTAGGCCACACAGGCCGTGTCGGACATACAACCCACTACCAGCCAAATACCTCGCAGACCCAAAAGATCGCCTGCTCCTCTGAAAAAGTACAAAAAAGGCCGACCATATGTAAACTCTTGATCAACAGTCGTCAACACGAGGCACCGGGCCCTTGTGCGTCTCCCGGCCACGGTGCGCGAGGAGGCCGGCATGGGTCAAGCGGACGAGCAGGGGTTCGGATACACCTCTGCCGGGCTGACCAAGAGCGGGAACGACCTGAAGGACGCCGGGGACGCCCTGAAAGCCCCCCTGGAAATGTTCAAAATCAACGCCGCCCCCACGTCGAGCTGCTTCGGCCTGGTCCCTCAGGGGTCGGAGGAACTCGCCGAGGGCTACCAGGACTTCTTCCGAGAGACCACCCAGATCCTGGAGGCGCTGCAGGTGGACCTGTCAGGCTCCGGAGTGGGTCTGATGATCAACAGTTACACCTACCGGGGCGCCGACGGCGCGGGTCCCGTGTAACCCCTGTCCGTTATGCTCCACCTTGATCGGCTCAGGGCGAGCCCGGAAGGGGGCGGCCGCGTGGCAGGCATCGACCTTCACTTTCAGGCGCTCGAACGGTGCCGTACGAAGGTGGGGAAGCTGGCCAACCAGGTCCGCGACGAGCTCAGTGACGATCACCCGGCCCCGCCGTCCAACACCTCCGACTACGGAGGTCTCACCGCTTCCACCAGGCTCGCCGGGCTCGTCGACAGCCTTGAGGGGTTCATCGACGAGGAGCTCCAGCAGGTCAGGGAGAAGCTCAGAGGCGTCGAGCGCGCTCTGGAGACGGTGCAGGACAACGTCCGCGGGGCGAACAACGCCAGCGAGGCCAGACGATAGTGGCCGCCCCGGACGGTATCGCGGCGGCTCTTTCGGGGCTGCCACGCGGCGATGAGCTCGTCGGCCTCAGGAGGCAGGTCGCCGGCGCCCCGGCGTCGATCCGCAAGGTCGCGACCCGCTGGCGAACGACGGCGAACGCGGCGAACGAGCTCGTGAGCGGCCTGAACACCACGGTGATCGACGTGGACAACGCCTGGCAGGGCGCCTCCGCGGACACCTTCAGGGGCTACATGCGGACGTACGACCGGGCCTGCGACGGATTCCGCGACGCGCTGGTGAGCTGCGCCGGCTCCCTCGACGTGGTCGCCGCGAGATTGGAGGAGGCGAGCTCGACGGTCGACAACATCTGCGGCAACCTCCTCAACCGGGTGGAGACCCACCGCAGGAACAACCCCGACAGGGAGCAGCGAGACCTCGACCAGGATTTCGGACCGTGGGTCGAGACGGCAATCTCCGACGCTCGCAGCGCGATCGGACCCGCCGGCGACGCCGTGACCCTGGCCACGACCACCCTTGAGAAACACACGGAAGACGAGCTGGCCCACTTCTCCCTCATCAGGTCACCGGGCAGCGACGCCTCCATACCCACCTCCGGCTGGGAACGGACCCCCGGCTACCAGCCGCCGACCGGAATCCGCGCTCTCGGCGGCTTCGGCGGCAACGGCTCCGAGGGCGGCTACGGTTCCGAGGGCGGCCACAGCCCGGTCGGGCACAGCGGCACGTCGCCGGGCGGCGGCGGCGGGGCCCCCGCGCCGAAGAAGGAGGTCGTGGAGTGGATCCGGGAGGCACTCACGATCCTGCGGGACAACGGCGTGGCCGTGAACCCGGACGATCCGGCGACCATCGACAAGATCTGGACGATCATCTTCCACGAGTCGGGCGGCAACCCGCAGGCGATCAACAACTGGGACTCCAACGCCGCCGCCGGCATCCCGTCCAAGGGACTCATGCAGACGATCGACCCCACGTTCCAGGCGCACAAACAGCCCAGCCACAACGACATCTACAACGACATCTGGAACCCGGTGCACAACATCATGGCCGGTGTCCGCTACACCATCAGCCGTTACGGCTCCCTGGACGGTCATCCCGGCATCGCCTCCCTCAGCGGTGGCGGCGGATACAAACCGTACTGACACCCGCCGCCGCGGGACGGCCCAGTGAAGATCGGACACCCCCGCCCCACTGCGGATCATGATTCGGCGCGCCCTTTAGGGTGTGGGAATGAGACTCACGAAATTCGGACACGCCTGTGTCCGCCTGGAGAAGGACGACTCCGCTCTCGTGATCGACCCGGGCTCCTTCAGCGAGGAGTCCGCGCTCGACGGGGCCCAGACCGTGCTCATCACCCACGAGCACTTCGACCATGTGGACACCGACCGGCTGCGCCGGGCGGCCGAGGCCAACCCCTCCCTGGAGATCTGGACCAACGAGGGCGTGGCCGCCACGCTGACCGACGTCCCCGCGAAGATCCAGGTGGTACGGCACGGCGACACGTTCGACACGGCCGGCTTCGGAGTGCGGGTCGTCGGCGAGTGGCACGCCCCCAACCACCCGGACCAGCCGATCGTGCGCAATGTCGGTTTCCTGGTGGACGAGGAGGTCTTCTACCCGGGGGACGCGTTCACCCCGCCGGGCGTCGAGGTGCCCACGCTCCTGGTGCCGACCAACGCGCCGTGGATGAAGGCGTCGGAGATGGTGGAGTACCTGCGCCAGGTCCGCCCGGACAGGGCCTTCTCCACCCACGACGGCCTGCTCAACGACATCGGGCTCGGCCTGGTCGACAGGTGGCTGGAGATGGAGTCGGAGAAGCAGAAGGCCGAGATGCGCCGCCTCAAGCCCGGCGAGTCGGTCACCCTGCCCTGACCCGGACCGGCTCGCCCGGGCCGTGAACCGGGCGTGGGGACGCGGCCGTGTTCGCCCGGCGGCATGACGGGCTCAGCGGGCCGAGGCGATGGTGGCCGAGCCGATCACGGTGTCGCCGAGGTAGAGCACCGCGGCCTGGCCCGCCGCGACCCCGGTGGCCGGGGCATCCAGCGTGATGTGCACCTCCCCGCCGGAGAGCCGGGCACGGCAGCCGTACACCTCGCCGTGCGCGCGGAGCTGGACCGTGCAGGTCAGCGGCTCACGCGGCTCGCCGGTCGGGCCGTTCCAGACCGGGCGCCCCGCGACGATCTCCGTGACCGCCAGGGACGAGCGCGGACCGATCGTGACCGTGTTGGAGACCGGCTCGATGGACAGCACGTAGCGCGGGCGGCCGTCGGGGGCCGGGCGGTCGATGCGCAGGCCCTTGCGCTGGCCGACCGTGAAGCCGTAGGCGCCCTCGTGGCCGCCCACGACCTCGCCGGACTCGTCGACGATCGGACCCGGCGCCGTGCCGAGACGGTCGGCGAGGAAGCCCCTGGTGTCGCCGTCGGCAATGAAACAGATGTCGTGGCTGTCGGGTTTGTCGGCCACCATGAGCCCGCGCCGCGCGGCCTCCTCGCGCACCTGGGCCTTGGTGGAGTCGCCCAGCGGGAAGATCGCGTGACCGAGCTGCTCCCTGGTGAGCACGCCCAGCACGTACGACTGGTCCTTGCCCTCGTCGGGGCTGCGGCTCAGCACGCCGTCGGTGACACGCGCGTGGTGCCCGGTGGCCACCGCGTCGAAGCCCAGCGCGAGGGCGCGGTCGAGCACCGCCTCGAACTTGATCTTCTCGTTGCAGCGCAGGCACGGGTTGGGCGTGCGGCCGGCGGCGTACTCGCTGACGAAGTCCTCGACCACGTCGCGGTGGAACCGCTCGGCCATGTCCCAGACGTAGAAGGGGATGCCGATCACGTCGGCGGCCCTGCGGGCGTCTCGCGAGTCCTCGACCGTGCAGCACCCGCGGGCGCCGGTCCGATAGGACTGGGGGTTGGCCGAGAGGGCGAGGTGGACACCGGTGACGTCATGGCCCGCCTCGGCGATGCGGGCGGCCGCCACGGCGGAGTCGACGCCGCCGGACATGGCGGCAAGCACACGAAGACTCATAACCCCTTGAGCGTACCCGTGTTGGCGGGCACCCCGTCGGGCTGGGAGAATCCGGGGTCATGCGACTGTTCGGGCGGAAGAACGAGCCCGCCGCCGACCCTGCCGACGGTATCGGCGAGTTCTGGGCGTGGTGGGCGGAGGCGAGACCGGAACTGGACGCGATGGTCGCCGCCGGCGAGGCCGAGCGGCTGGCCGAGTGGATCGGGCCCGCGGTGCTGGTCGTCCACCCGTCGCTGGTGTGGGAGATCGCCCCCGGCCGGAGCGCCGACCAGGCCCTCGTGGTCACCTCGGCCGGCGACCCCGAGCTGCGCCCCATCGCGCATCGCTGGGCCGCCGCCGCGCCGCCCGCCGACGGCCTGTGGGAGTTCCACCCGTCCCGGCGGGCCAACCCGCACGCGATGGACCTCACGCTCGACGTGGGCGGCTACGAGTTCGCGCTCGACAAGCTCGTGCTCGGCCTGCGCGCCCCGCACGGCAACCCCCGGGTCGACGTGGTCGCCTACCATCCGATCTTCACCATCCTGGACGACGAGACGCGCACCGAGGCGGCGCTGCTCGCCCTCGACTGGCTGCTCGGCGAGGACGACGTGGCCCGCTGGGTGGGTGACATCTCCGCCGCGGCCTTCGAGCCGATCGACGCGGTGCCCGCCGTGCACCTGCCGAGCGTGGTCTCCGATCTGGCATCCGGCTACCGGGACGAGCAGTGGGCGCTGCTGGAGGGTGAGACCGCCACCGGCGCCCGCCTGATCGCCACCGCCCGATACCCGCTCCGCCCGGTCGACCACCCGCTGTTCGACCAGCACATCGCCATCACGCTGCCGTACGCGCACCGCGACGCCGAAGGGCTGCCCACCGGCCCCTCGCTGGAGGCGCTGCGCGACTTCGAGGAGCGTCTCGCCGGGCGGATCAGCAGGCTGAACGGCCAGGCCCTGCTCGCCGCGCACATGAGCGCCGAGGGGCAGCGGGTGCTGCACGTCTACGCCGACCCGGTGAGCGAGACGGCCATCCACGCCAAGGAGCTCATCGTGAGCTGGGAGGAGGGGCGGCCCCGGGTCGACGTGGTCGGCGACCCCGGCTGGATCGCCATCTCGCCCTTCCTGACCTAGGAATCCCCGGCACGGGCCTTAAGGAGGCGCCGGGGTACCCGGCGGCCGTATGGGATCACTCAGAGCCGTACGGATCAGCTCAGACCCGCGCGGCGGGCGCGCTCGACGGCGAGGCCGATGATCTCGGCCAGCCGGTCCACATCGGCCTCGGTCGAGGTGTGGCCGAGGGAGAAGCGCAGCGAGCCGCGCGCCCGGAACCCGTCGGCGCCCATCGCGAGCAGGACGTGGGACGGCTGGGCGACACCTGCCGAGCAGGCCGAGCCCGTCGAGCACTCCACGCCCTTGGCGTCCAGCAGCATGAGCAGCGCGTCGCCCTCGCAGCCGGGGAAGGAGAAGTGGGCGTTGCCCGGGAGGCGGTTCACCGGGTCGCCGTTGAGGATCACATCGGGCACCGCCTCACGGACCCGGCGGATCAGGTCGTCGCGGAGCGCGGCCAGCCGGGTCGAGGTCTCGGCCTGCCGGGCCACCGCGGTCCGCACGGCCGTGGCGAAACCGGCGATGGCGGGGGCGTCGAGCGTGCCGGAGCGGACATCTCGCTCCTGACCGCCACCGTGCAGTACCGGCACCGGGTCGACACCCCGGGCGAGCAGCAGCGCGCCGACGCCCATCGGGCCGCCGACCTTGTGACCGGAGAGCGTCAGCGCGTCGATCCCCGAGTCGGCGAAGATCACCGGGATCTGACCGACCGCCTGGACCGCGTCGGTGTGGAAGGGGACGCCGTACTCGCGGGCCACCTCGGCGAGCGCGTGGACGGGCTGGAGGGTGCCGACCTCGTTGTTGGCCCACATGACGCTGGCCAGCGCGACGCTGTCCGGGTCGCGCTCGATGGCCTCGCGCAGGGTCTGCGGATGCACCCGGCCGAACTCGTCGACGTCGAGCAGCTCGACGGTCGCACCCTGGTGATCGCTCAGCCAGTGCGCGGGGTCCAGGGCGGCGTGGTGCTCGACGGCGCTGATCAGGATCCTGTCCGCGCCCCCGGCGCGACGGGCCCAGTACAGGCCCTTGATGGCGAGATTGTCGGCCTCGGTGCCGCCCGCGGTGAAGACGACCTCGCTGGGACGGGCGCCGAGCGCGGCGGCGATGGCCTCCCGCGACTCCTCCACGACCTGGCGGGTGCGGCGGCCGGCGGCGTGCAGGGAGGACGCGTTGCCGACCTGGCCCAGTTGGGCTGTCATCGCCTCGATCGCCTCGGGAAGCATCGGCGTGGTCGCCGCGTGATCGAGATAGGCGGACTGCACGGCCGCATCCCCTCCCCACATCGCTGTCAACCTTCCAAGGGTATCCGTGCTCGGGAAGGGCCTCATCCCCGGAGTTGACCACTAAACCGTCCAGACGGTACAGTAGCGGCCATGAGACGGGGTGAACTGTTGGACGCGGCAGAGGATCTGCTCTCCGACCAGGGCTCCCAGGCGCTCACCCTGGCGACCGTCGCCGAGCGCGCCGGATGCAGTAAAGGCGGCCTGCTCTACCATTTCAGCACCAAGGAAGCCCTGATCAAGGGCATGGTCGAGCGGCTGATCGAGGAGTTCGACGAGCTCATCGCCGCCCAGGGCCACGACACCTACACCAAGAACTACCTGGCGGCCACGTTCGCCGCCGTGCGGAGCGGCAGGCTGCGGCGCTGGGCCGTGGTGACCGGAGCCTCCGGCAACCTCTATCTTCTGGCACCGCTGCGGGTGGCGATGGCCCGATGGCATCGCGAGGGGCTCGACAGCGAGCCCGACCCGGAGGCGGCGCAGATCGTGCGCCTCGCCTGCGAGGGACTGTGGGACGTGGCGAGCCACGACCCCGATCTCTATGACGACGAGCACTACGAGAGTCTGAAACGGCGTCTGCTGGCCATGCTGCCCGCCTGACCCTGACAGGCCCCTGACACCTTACTTCTCCTGGTTCCCCTGACACCCCTCACTCGCCCGCGCGCCTGATCGCGTGCCCGGCCAGGGAAAACCCATCACACAAATTGGTGGTCGCTTCCGCACGCGCGAAAGCGACCGTCTTTGGTGTGCCCGTTCACCGGTTTGTCAAAACATTTATTGAAGGGATTGAGCATGACCCGCGACCTGAGAACGGCTCGAACCGGGGCAGTTCTCACATTCGTGCTGGCCGGTCTGATGTGTGGATCGATGACCGTGCGCATTCCGGCGCTCTCCGACAAGCTCGGCCTGTCCGAGGCGTCGGTCGGTGTCACCCTCCTCGTATGGGGGCTGGGAGCGCTCATCACCATGCAGTCGATGCGCGCCGTGATGGCGCGCTTCGGCAGCCGGAGCATCCTCCGGGTCGCAGCCCCCCTCACCGCGGCCACCCTGGCCCTGCTGGCGGTGGCGCCGTCGTTCCCCCTGGCCGTGGCCGCGAGCGGCCTGTTCGGCATGGCGTTCGGCGCGGTGGACGTCGCGATGAACGCGCAGGGATCGGCGGTCGAGCGCGCCTACGGCCGCCCGCTGATGAACGGCATGCACGCCGGCTGGTGCGCCGGAGCGATCGGCGCGGGCCTGCTGGGCACCGCGGCGATCGCGGCCGGACTCTCGATCACCGCCCACCTGGTGCTGATCGCCCTGCTCGCGCTCCCCGCGACGGTCCTGATCAGCCGCACCTACCTGCCCGACCCGACGGTGGTCTCCGGCACCGCCCCCGCCGCGCCCCGCCGCCGGATGCCTCCGGTGATCTACCTGCTCGGCGTGATCGCCTTCTGCGCGTTCATGGTGGAGGGCACGGTCGCCGACTGGAACGGCCTGTACCTGCGGGACGCGCTGGGTGCCCCGGAGGCGGTGGCCGCCCTGGGTTACCCGATCTTCGAGGCGGGCATGCTGGCCGGGCGGCTGGCCGGCGACCGGGTCCGGGCCCGCTTCGGCGCCCGCGGCATGATGGTCGCCTCGGGCCTGGCCACCGCCGCGACCTTCGGCGTGGTCATCACGGCCCCCAGCGCACCGGTCGCCCTCGCGGCCATGCTGTTCGTGGGCGTCGCCGTGGCGACGGTCTCGCCGATGGCCATGTCCCTGGCGGGCGAGGCGACCGGCACCCCGGGACCCGCCATCGCCCAGACCGGTGCGATGGGCTACGCGGGACTGCTGCTGGGCCCGGTGATCATCGGTTTCCTCTCCGATCTGGCCACGCTCAGGACCAGTCTCGGCATCGCCGTGCTGCTCGGTGTCCTGATCGCCGCGGTCGCGTGGTTCCTGCCCCGCCACCGCGCGGCGGCCGTCCCCGCGGAGACCGCCAGGCGAGAGCTCTCGATGGCGGCCTGACCCGGGAACGCGAGACGGCACCAACATGGCCACGTGGTTCACGAACCGCGGGCTCGAGATCGACGAACAGGAGCTGTTCGCCGACCTGCTCACGATGGTGTTCTGATCGCCTTCTG
>NZ_JBEXUE010000321.1:0-11818 GCF_040614275.1 Streptosporangium sp. NPDC006013 | reverse complement strand
ACCTGCTTGCGGTACTTGTCGTGGTCGTAGCCGCGATCGGCCAAGAGGACGTCGGGCCGTCGGCGGGGCCGTCCACGCTTGCCGCGCACCGGCGGGATCGCCTCCAGCAGCGGCACCAGCTGGGTGACATCGTTGCGGTTGCCGCCGGTGAGGATCACTGCGAGCGGGATGCCGGTGGCGTCGGTGATCAGGTGGTGTTTGCTGCCGGCCCGTCCTCGATCGACCGGGGACGGCCCGGTCTGCGCCCCCCTTTTAGAGCTCTGACGTGGGAAGAGTCCACCGCGGCCCGGGAGAAGTCGAGGGCGTCGACCGCGCGCAGCTTGGCCAGGAGCACCTCGTGCAGGCGTTGCCAGACGGCGGCCTTGTTCCACTCGTTCAGCCGCCGCCAGCACGTCATGCCCGAGCCGTACCCCAGCTCCTGGGGCAGGTGCTCCCACGCGATGCCGGTGTACAGCACGAACAAGATGCCCTGCAGAGCAAGGCGGTCATCCAACCGCTTACGTCCTGGCCAACGGGCTCGACGCTGATGTTTGGGCAGCAGCGGTTCAATGACCGCCCACAACTCATCGCTGACCTCCCACGGCTTCAGCCGCGCCACCTGCCCACCCCTCTCGCCGTCGCTACAGCGAGAGATCAAAGCACAGCAAAGCCCATTCTGTTAGGCGCTCTTAGGGACAGAACTGCGGTTCTGTCGCATGTATCCAGAGCGTCTGCGGGAGCGGTCAGCAGGGGGCCCGGTAGCAATCGCCGTGAAAACAACGGATATGCAGGTCAGGGCACTCTCGGAGCGCTGCGGCAACGTCCCGGGAAGGGGCCGCTGACCTGCATATCCGTTGAAAATTTCCCCGATACTACTGGGACCCCGTCCACCCGACGTGCGATCAGTCCCCGTGACACCCGCGGAGTTTTGCCAGGCGTTCACGCGGGGTGGGGCGAGGTGGCTAGTGATCCCGGCGAGCGGACCCGGCCCTCCGCTCCCGAACGTGTCCCCAGCCGCCAGGTAGGTCTGCCGGCGACATTGGGTTCGCGTGATGGGTGTCGGGATTAGACGGTTTCCCTACACCCTCACCGACCCGGCCCCCGATCGGCTCTGATCGACGGGAGAGTTGGGGTGGGCGGGCTTGGGGCGGTGCGGCCCGCCCACCCCGGTGGTCACTGGGCCACGATCTCGTTCACGATCCACGCGCCGAGTTCTTCGGTCATGGTGGTGTGTCCTTCGTTGCGGCTGGCGCACACGAAGGCGTCCAGGGCGCTGTGGTCCGGTGTGATCGGACGGTACAGCGCCTTGGAGTCGTTGATGTCGCCGGCCGCGAGGGCGCTGATGGCGGGGATGAAGCAGGACGTGCCGATGACGTCGGGGTCCACGGTGTTGCCGAGCAGAGCCATGAGGACGGCGGCCATGCCGAAGCTGCCGGCATCGCCCGCAGGGGAGGGCACGGTGAACAGGCCTCCGGGAGCACCGTCGATGTCCGGCAGCCCGCTGGTGCGCACCGAGGTCGGCTCGCCGTCGTCTGTCTTGTGCAGGCGGGCGACTGTCTGATCGCCTTGTGCCTGGGTGTTGAGCCAGGTGTCGCGCAGCGTCTGGCCGTTGCACCTCACCGCCCTCGCACCGGCCTGGATGCCGTTGCCGACGCCGGTGTCCACTCCGTTGGCGACACCGATCTTGCGGACACCCCTCGGCCATCCCCCGAGCTCGTCGAGTTCCTGGAGGAACGCCACCCGCTCGGGTGCCGACTGCGGGGTGTCCCCGACCTTCTCGATGTGCCACCGTGCCATCTGCCGCGCGGCGGGGCTGTTGAGCAGCCCGGACAGCTGGCGCAGGTAGGGGCCCACGTTGGGGTCATCGCCCCAGTTGTCGGTCGCGAAGTGCGTGAAGGCCTGCAGGGCGATGGGGAACCATGCGCCGTGGTGGGGGGAGTCATAGGAGAAGTACAGGGACGTCTCGTGGTCGGGAAGGGCGGGGTCCTGCTCCATCTTGGCCAGCGCGTAGCGGGTGACCAGCCCGCCCATGCTGAACCCGCCCACGACCAGCTTCGCCCGGCCGACCCGCTCGCTGATGGCCCGGCGGATGCAGTCGATGGCGGTGTCGGCGTTGTCGGTGATCGATGCCGTCCGGTCGCTGTAGCCGAGGATGATCACATCGCGGCCGGTCGCGTGGAGTTCGGAGACGAAGCGGTAGTCTCCGTTCTCCTCCAGGCCGTGCCAGAGCTGGTCCAGGTTGCTCGACCCGTTGGAGAAGCCGTCGGAGAGGATGACAGGCCTGATGAGCTGCCTGCGGTTCAGCGGGCTGTAATAGACCCAGGCCGTCCCGCCGGCGAGGGACCATTCGTCATGCGGTTCGGGCGCGGGCGGATACGAGGAGCGGGCGCCAGGGGCGACCGGGCCCCAGACGTCGACGACAGGAGTGGACATGCTCATTGACTCCTTGCGTAGGTCACGGATTCACCAGAAGGGGCCGGTCCCGCTCACGCAGCGCTGCGAGATCGTCACCACTCCACAGAGTAGTCACAATATGGTTATGACTAACTACCCTAAGTGAGAAGATGGCGTTGTCCTTTGGTACCGCCAGCAGCCCCCGCCCAAGGTCGGCGCGACTGGACCTGCTCAAAGCGGCCGAGCACCCACCGGGCTCCTTCAGGGGTCCAGCCCACATACGCCCAAAACCCACAATGAGACCGCGTTCCGGCTGGTCAGGGGCATGAGCAGCGGCGTACGATCCGGATCCCGCCCCGAGGGCACGTCGCGACCGATCGGAGGTGGGTTTCGGCGCGGGATGGCCGTCGGCGGGCCGGGGCCGAAAGGGCGGCCGACCGAGGGCGAGGCGCTGAGCTGGGCCGGAGGCCGCAGTGCCCAGGTTCGGCCACCCCGCTACCTGACGGCTCGGGACACGTTCGGGAGCAGAAGGCCGACTCCGGGCAGGCTACGAAACCGCACTCAAGATCGACTCATGGCCGGTTTTACCGGTATCTCGGCTGGACCCGATGGCGTGGTGGATGCCGATCACGCCGATGCCGACTTCGCCGGTGATGACGCCCAGGGCGCGGCTGCCGCGTCCTGGATCTCAGGGAACGGCAGCCGAGAGATTTGGTCAGGGAGTCACGATGGCGAGTTGCGAGACGAAGTCCTCGGTGACCCAGAGGTTGTCGTCGGGGCCGGTGGTGATGTCGAACGGTCCGGCGACGAGAGTCGGCAACGCGTACTCGTTGATGATCCCGGACGTGGTGGAGTAGGCGACGTTGTTGGCTTCCTGCTCGACGAACCACACATTGTTGTCGGGCCCGACGGTGATGCCCCACGGGAAACTGTCAGGGTCGGAGAGCGTGTACTCGGTGAAGTTGCCCGAGGTGTCGACGTTGCTGAGCTTGCCGTTGGCGTCGGTGTACCACAGGTTGCCGTCAGGGCCCGTGGTGATGCCGACGGGCATCGCGCCGGAGGACGGCACGGCGAACTCGGTGATCGAGCCGCTCGTGGTGATCTGCCCGATGCTTGCGGTGAGCGGTTCGGTGAACCACAGGTTGTCGTCCGGCCCGGCGGTGATGCCCATCGGGTAGGCGCCGCTGGAGGGCAGGGCGTACTCGGTGATGGTTCCGGAGGTGGTGATGCGTCCGATCTTGTTGCCGGCCGCCTCGGTGAACCAGAGTGCGCCGTCGGGCCCGGTGGTGATGTAGGCCGGCTCGGAGTCACCGGCGGGCAGGGCGTACTCGGTGAACAGGCCTCCTGTCGTGACCTTTCCGATCTTGTTGGCGTAGTTCTCGGTGAACCATATGTTGCCGTCGGGGCCGGTCGTGATGCCGACGGGGGTCGCGGGGTCGGTCGGTATCGACAGCTCGCTGATCGACGGTGTCTGCAGGGCTTCGGCCGCGAGCCTGGCAGGCCGGGCGGAGCGGGGTGGAGGTGGGAAGTGGCACTTGATGCGCCGGTGCTGTGGCATCTGCTTGAGCTTGAGGCAGAGCTTCACCCACGGCCGTGCAGGGGACGGGTGTGGCGGGGTGGCGGACGCGGATAGGGCCGCCGGCGTGCTTACCGCCAGGGTCAGAGCCATGACCACGAGCGGGTAGCCCAGGCGTCGAGTCGAAAGACGCATGACATTCCTTCCAGAACAAGAACGAAAGGGAACGCGGGCGGATCGCCGGGCACCGATGAGTTGTTGTGGCGGGTCGTTGAGTCTGCGGTATCGAGGGGCCGCCATCAGCGGATGTTCACAGGCCTCGGCGCGCAAGCCCTTCAAGGTCTCGATCCGGGGTCATGGTGTTGCCTCGTGTCCGGCCCTCGCGACCCCAATATCTCCCACCGCCGTCGATCGCCAGCGACCTTCTGCGTTCGTGGCTGGTCATGGAAGCGCCAATTCAGCGGGGGTGAGCGCCGTGCTCGGCTCAAAGGCCGCTGCCGTGCGAGGGCGGATGTGAGGGGAGAAGGGCGGTGCCGGTCAGGCGACCGAGTGGCTGATGGTGCCGGTGTAGGTGCCCGCGACGGCGGAGGACGGGATGGTGATGACGAGCGTCGGTTGCCAGCTCGTGGATTGATCGATCCCTACCGCCTTGCGTCCGCTGAACGCGGTTACCGGCGCCGTCAGGGCGACCTGCTGGGCGGCGGTGACCTGTCCGGGGGTACGGGTGCCGGCACCCGATTCGGCGGTGACGGGGCCGGACCAGTACGCGACGTTGGCCTTGGTGATGGTGCCCGATCCGCCTGCGGTGGTGAAGTCGGTGGCCGAGACGGTCGCCGTCCAGGTCGGGCCCACCCCGGTCCGGATGTCGGTCACGGTCACCGTCCCCAGCGAGGCGCTGATCGTAGCTCCCCTGGCGCCGGAGCCGAGATTCGCCGAGGCCGGCACGGTGATCTCCAGCGAGTCGGCGCGCGAGGCGACCGTCACGACGGCCGCGGACCAGGGGGCCGAGACGCCTGAGGAGGCTGGGAAGGCGGGCGCGTCGAGGGCGAGCAGCACGACGAGCGACGCCGTCACCGGCAAGAGCGTTCGCGCGACGCCACGGCCGCCACGGTCGTCATGGCTCATCCTCATATCGATTCCTCGTACATCCCTCGCAGGCGATGCGGGTAGGGGCAGCTCTTCGGTGGGTGAAAAGACCGATGGCAGCTTAGATCACATGATCTACTCCGCGTCCGGCAACGACGTCCGGGTGCGGCAAATCCGAGGCAAAGACCGCCACAGGCCATGACATGCATCGCCCGCGCCCAGGGGCGTACGAACACGCTGCCCGGGTGCCGCATCCACGAGCCCCAAGCGCAGGCTGTGATCAAAGGACAGGCAGGTGGCCTCGCCTCAGCCACCCCCTCGGCTGACGGGGCCGCGCACCAACCCCGCACCGGCCTCGCGCCCGCACCGCGCTGACCGAGCCCGCGCGCCTTGTGCCGGAAGGCCTGCCCTCCACCATGATTGCCAGTCACCAAATGATCGCCAAAAGTGCCCAGGTGTCTTCTCAGGCAACTCTCCGCAGAGCGATCAGTACGGAGAATGTGCGCACGTAGGAACCGCCCACAGACCCAGGACGGGCGTTCGATGAGGGAGATCACCTAATGTCCAAGAGCCGTCTCGGTATCGTCTTGATGGGGGCCGCCAGTGTCACGGCGGCCATGATGGTGGCCCCGCCCGCCCAGGCCACCACCTGCCCTGCCTCAACCACCTGCTCCACCACGGTGAACTTCACCGTCACCGCCTCGGACGGGCTGACGATCACCGTGCCGGCCGGCCCGGTCAACGTCGGCAACGCCGCGCCGGGCGGCCAGATCAGCGGGCAACTCGGCGTGATCACGGTCTCCGACCAGCGTGCCGCGCTCAGCGCCACCTGGGTCGCGTCGGTGATCGCCGCGACAGGAGGTTTCACCACAGGAGGCGGCACCGCCGTAGAGACCATCCCCAACCCCGATGTCCTGTACTGGTCGGGCGCGGCGACCTCCACCACCGGCACCGGAACCTTCGTCCCCGGTCAGGCCAACGCGGCCGCCGCGCAGTCGCTGGACATCTCACGCACCGCCTTCAGCAAGACGAGCGGCTCCGGTGACAACTCCGCCACCTGGAACCCGACCATCGTCATCAACGTGCCCACCCAAGCGGTGGCGGGCACCTATACCGGCACGGTGAGCCACTCCGTCGCCTGACCCGCCATGGCCAGCTCACCGTTGCTCCGGCTCGTCTCCGCGGCGCTGCTCGCGCTCCTCGCGCACGCGATGGCCGGTGCTCCAGCGGCCGCCGCGGACCCCGGCCGGGGCCAGGCGCGTCCCAACGCCGACAAGAACAGCATCGGCATCAGGTTGCTGGAGATCCCCGCCAACCGGACCGACGACCCGCGCTCGCATCTCTTCATCGTCGACCACGTCAACCCCGCCACCACCTTCAGCCGGCGCTTCGAGGTCCACAACGCCTCAAACGAACCCCAGCACCTGCAGCTGTACGCGGCCGGAGCCGGCATCAGCCACGGCCGCTTCACCTTCGCGCCGGAACGCACCCCGAACGAGCTGAGCTCGTGGATCAAGCTCAACCGCGCCGCCATCGACCTGCCTCCGCACGACAGGGCATCGGTGAAGGCCACCGTCGCCGTGCCGACCTGGGCTCCCAAGGGGGAGCGGTACGCCGTCATCTGGGCGGAGGTCTCCGCCGCCGGAGCGGGGAAGCAAGAGGGCATCACCGTCGTCAACCGCGTCGGGATCCGCACCTATCTCGACGTCGGCCCCGGCGGGGAGCCGCCCACGGATTTCCGGATCGGCGAGATCGTGCCCCAGCGGACCGAGGACGGCCAGCCGAGAATCCAGGCCACCGTCGCCAACACCGGCGAACGCGCCATCGACCTCGAAGGCCAGCTGTCGCTGTCGGACGGGCCGAGCTCGCTCAGCGCCGGCCCCGTCCCGGTCGACCGCGGCACCACCCTGGCCCCCGGCCAGCAGGCAACCGTCACAATCCAACTGGGAGAAGACCTCCCCGACGGGCCATGGAAGTTCAGCCTCACCCTGACCAGCGGCCGGATCGACCGCACGCAGACCGGAACGCTCACCTTCCCGCAGAAGTCGGGAACGTGGGGCCTGGCGGCCTCGACAGACTCCCCGCTGACGCTGCCCCTCGCACTCGCCGCACTGGTGACACTCATCGCCGGGGCCAGCCTGCTCATCGCGCGCCGCTTCCACACGCGCCGCAAGAGCCCGGCAGCCCCGAGTCACGGTGGCGACCTCACCTGACGCCGAGGCGACATGCGCTTCGCCCCTCAAATCGGGGTATCGGTAAGGCTCGAACCACCAGCCGCAAACGACCGTGTCTGCCCAAGTGAGCACCCTACCTTCCCACCCGGCAGGCGGCCCACCCGAAATGCCGGCTTCGCGCGGAGGCGGCACTTTCGAGCCGTCGACTGCCTCATCCGGAATCGTCCGGTGCTCGAAATGTCAGGGCGGGTTCCGGGGCCGATTCCATGATCTTCGAAAAACGCTGATTTTTTGACGGCCGTGGTGACCTGAGGGGCGACTCGGGGAAAGCGGTTGTAGCGTGGGCCAGCGATCGAGCATGCGTCTGCGCATCATCGCGGTAAGGCCGCCGATGCCCGCGAAATCGGTGCTGTCGGCCGTGATTTCGCCGACGACACCCAGACGGTGCAGCAGGCGTTGGCGGGCGGTGGCCGTGCCCCAGCGCCAGTCACGGTGAGTCGCCCTGGCCAGATGGTCGGTACCGTCGCGACGGGCCCGTTCGACGAGGGCGTCGCCGCGCAGCAGCCAGCCGGTGCACGCATCGGCGAGGTCACCCTGGGGTTCGGTGCCGGTGGCGGCGCGCCAAGCCACACGGTATGCCTCCTCGGCGCGGCGCAGCAGCGGTGAAGGTGTGGCGGCGGCACACCAGCAGGTCGGGAAGGCGATACGCAGGTAGGCCAACTCGGTCAATCCGTTGCCCAGCGCGGCCTGCTCGAAATCGACGAAGCGGACTCCGTCGCGGGTGTACAGGTCGTTTCCAGGACAGGGATCCCCATGCAGCAGCGCGTTCCCCGGCGCGTGGCCGAGCCGGTCGAGCACGCCGTCGAACTCCGCGTGAACCGTCGGCGATGCTGTGACGCCGAGCCGGTCGGCCAGACGGAGAAATGCGTCGAGATCGCCGGGTCCAGGCGGGGACCAGCGCGGTAGCGTCCCGGCGTCGGCGGCGTTCGTCGTCGCGTGCAGCCGGGCCAGCGCCGCCGCGTAGTCGACAGCCCAGCCGTCGGCCGGGTCGTCGGCGTCAAGATGTTCCAGGACCAGGATCCGATGCTCCGGGTCGGTGCCGAGGATCTCGGGCACCAGGGGCGGATCGGCTCGCGCGGCGAGTCGCAACGCGGTTACCTCACGCTGGAAGCGCAGGTCGGCGTCCGTACCACCGACGATCTGTTTGATCACCGCGGTGGTTCCGTCCATCTCGGCACGCCACACGCGCGAGCGTGGACTGCTGGTCAGTCGGCGCAGCCGGGTCACGGGACCGAGCAGAGCCCGCAGGTGCCGCTCGGCCGAGGGCCTCGACCATCCCATGTGCCTGTCCCCTCGTCGCGCATCGTCCTGACTGCTCTTTTCTTCCTGCTCCTCTGTTCGTTCTACATCGGCAGCGCCAAGACCGCTCCCCGCGACCCGGGCGGCCCAGCCGCAGCCGGTCCGGGTGCGCGCCGAGCGCATCGACGACAGGCTCCCGGCCCGGCGCCGCAGGAGAGCACCGGCCGCGCCCTGCCGCCCGGCGCCTCCTGAGGCGATGAGCGATCTACGACGCGGCCCGATGCTCCCCTACCGGCCACCGGGCACCCCCGATACCGGAAGGCCGGTGGTCGCTCCCCCGCTGGCCAGCGATGTCGGCCCCATGACGCGGCCGGACCGGCTGCACCGCGCCGTCACCCGAGGCGACCCTCCGATCCCGGAGGCGGCCTGCTGCCTGACCACCAGCGGCCGGCCTGTTCAGTCGGCAGCGGCCGAGGCCGGGGTACAGGGCCGGGTGCCCGCCCATAGCAGGAGCGCGAGGCAGCTGATCGCGGTCCCCAGTGCGCACACGGCACCCCAGCCGGCCGCCGCATAGAGAGCGGTCGAGGCAATGGCTCCGAAGGCGCTGCCGAGCGAGTAGAAGACCATGTAGCCGCCGATCAGTCGGCTGCCCGCGTCCGGGCGAAGTGTGTAGATCAGGCTCTGGTTTGTGACGTGGACCGCCTGCACGGCGAGGTCGAGGACGATCACGCCGACCACCAGTGCCCATAGTGACTGTCGGGCGAAGGTCAGGGGTAGCCACGAGGCGACGAGCAGGGCCAGGCCGATGCCGGTGGTCCGCTGGGAGAGCCCGCGATCGTTTAGGCGGCCGGCTACGGTCGCAGCCAGGGCGCCTGCGGCTCCCACCAGTCCGAACGCGCCGATTGCCGTGTGGGACAGAGACAGCGGAGGCGCGCTCAGCGGCAGCGCGATGCAGCTCCACAGGGTGCTGAAGGCGGCGAAGATGAGCAGGGCGAGCAGGGCACGGAGCCGAAGGAGGCGCTCCTGTGCGAACAAGGAGAGCGTGGAGCGCAAGAGCTGTCCGTAGTGCATGGACGGTGCAGCGGTGTCACGGGGCGGCAGGGCATGGTGCAGTACCAGGGCGAGCACGCAGGTGAGGGCTGCCGAGGTGAGGTAGACGGAGCGCCAGCCGGCGAGGTCGGCCAGGAGGCCGGATACGGTGCGGGCAAGCAGGATGCCGGTGACCACACCGCTGGTCACGAGGCCGACGACGCGTCCGCGTTGCGCCGGTGGGGCGAGCGAAGCAGCGAAGGCCACCAACGTCTGAGTCACCACCGCGAGGAGTCCCACAGCGGCCATACCCGCAAGCAGGAGCGCCGTGATGGTGGCGGTGCCGACCACCATCAGCGCCGTCGCCAGCAGGAGCAGCTGCATCACGATGAGGCGCCTGCGGTCGACCAGGTCGCCCAGCGGCACGATGAAGAACAATCCCAGCCCGTAACCAAGTTGTGTGAGGGTGACGACGGCACCGAGTGTCGCCGGGTTGATCGCGAAGTCACGGCCCAGTGTCACCAGGAGGGGCTGCGCGAAGTAGACGTTGGCCACCGCAGTCCCACAGGCGATGGCGAGGAGCAGGGGGATGCCTCGGGGTAGCGCGAAGCTGGGAGTCCCCTCGTTCGTGCCCGCGGTCCTCGGTGTCGTGGTCTCGTCGTTACTGGCCACTCGGCGCCCTTCGGAAATTGGTTTCATCTTGCTACCGGATGGACGGTAGTCGTTCTGGTAGCATGTTGCAACCGATGTAAATGTGGAGGGTGTCATGGTCAGGCGGACGCGTTTCAATGACAGCGACTGTCCCGTCGCTCGATCAGTCGACGCGATCGGCGACTGGTGGTCCTTGTTGATCGTGCGGGACGCGTTTGATGGCAGCCGCCGCTTCGGAGAGTTCCAGCGCAGCCTTGGCGTCGCCAAGAACATCCTCACCACGCGTCTGCGCGTCTTGGTCGCCGGCGGCATCCTGGACGTCGTCCCGGCCTCCGACGGCAGTTCCTACCACGAGTACGTTCTGACGCCGAAGGGCAAAGACCTCTTCCCCGTCATCGTGGCGCTGCGGCAGTGGGGCGAAGGACACTTCTTCGAGCCCGATGAACCGCATTCGGAGATGATCGACCGCCAGCATGGGCGGCCCCTGCGCGTACTAGAGGTCCGCTCCGCAGATGGGCGACGGCTCGACCCCGAGGACACCACCGTCAACAAGGTCAATCAGCCCAGAACGCCGACCGGGACAAGGTCCGAGTAGCCTTCTGACGCAATCGTGGCGCGACGGCCCCAACCAGCTGGCCTCATTTCTTACCGCCATAACGCCGACCAAGCGGCGAGTAGACCCGAACGACCTTCGCGGATTTCGGTCAACGGAGCCGATCCTCGTTGCAGCAGCGCGGCGAATTGTTTTACGAGACGTTTGTCGATCTGTTCGATGCTGCCCTCGGCCGCGACGGCGCGTGCCGGCCATAGCACCCGTGGTGACAGTTGGACCTGTGGAGGACCCCCGAGAAGTGATCCAGACGCGGTGAGAGCCGGGGGTCCGGTGGTGCTTCGCCGAAGCCTGGCGGCCGGGGTGTGCTTTGGTCAGGTGCCGCGCCGGTCAGCCGGAACCGGTCGGTCTGGGAGTGTCGATCCAGCGGGCGGCTGCGTCGAAGGTATCCGTCGGGGTGCTGTTGAACGCGATCGCCGCGTTGGGAGCGTGTCGTCGTACCAGGTTGACGACCTGCTCGAACAACTCAAGCTGATCTTCGGGTTTCCGTACGCCGCCGCCGATGACGACGCATTCCCAGGGCCGCGCGCGCAGGGCATGGCTGACGATCGTCTCCACCTCGTCGCTGCCGTCGAGGCCGAACAGGCAGGTCTCGACGCCGACGCCGTGCTCGGCGAATCGAGCTGTGCCGACCTCGATTGCGTCGGCTACCGGCTTCGGGTCCCAGGGCCCGGGAACCCGGTACGGGTCAAGGCCGATCACGAGGACGCGGGGTATCGGGGCTGTTGTGTCCACACCCGGGACCTTACGTCACAGGGGTTGCCGCGCGTGGCCATGTGGGCCGCGGTCGACAACGGACGGCTCATCGGTGTGTGCGCGACGCGGCGCAGGCCGCTGGTGCCTGGTAACCGGGGGGCTGTGTCGTCGGCGGTGGCTGTAGTCGTCCTTCCAGTCGCTGATCACGACCCGGGCGCGGGTCGGGCTCCAGAAGATGCTGATGTTCAGGCACTCGTCGCGGATGCGGCTGTTGACCGACTCGATGTAGCCGTCTGAAGGTCGCGGTCAGGGGACTGCAGGCGCCGCCCGCCGACACCTGGGTCGAGGTCACCGGCATCTGGATCCCGCAGACCTTCGGCAAGA
>NZ_JBEXUE010000320.1:0-11874 GCF_040614275.1 Streptosporangium sp. NPDC006013 | reverse complement strand
GCTCCCGCCGGGATGCAGCCGGGGGTCCGCCGGTATCGCGATGTGATACAGGTCGCTGAGGGAGAGGCGAGGCATGTCCGAACGTTAAGTGCCGGGCTGCCCCGGCACGCCGTGCCCGCGCTGGCGGTTGTCGCGCGCACTCGCCGAGGCTCCGGCAGCCGCCGGACGGCGGGCATCAGCGCTCCTCAGTCCAGTACGAAGGTGCCGCCTGCGGTCGTCGCCAGGTCCGCCCCGAGGGCGGCTGCCGGTGTCCAGGCCCCGGGCCTGCCGGCGCCACGGGCCAGCAGTTCGGTGACAGTGGCGGTGACGTCGGCCGTGAAGTCCATACCGTCGCCGGCGCGGAGCCATCCCTCGTGCCGGGTACCGTCCGCCCACTCGACGACGGCGTGCCCCCAGGAGTGCTCGCGCGGGCGGGGCGCGGCTTTCACCGGGGCCCGGCCGAGCCGGTCGACGGCGAGGCGTCGCAGCGCCGGAACGGACAACAGGCGGCCGAGCAGCGGGAGCAGGGCACGTATCAGCGGAGCGGTCGGCACGAGAGCGGAAGTGGCGGTGACGAACGGTGCCCGGCTCACCGCATGCGCCGCGACGAGCTCGCCGGACGAGACACCTGCCGACTTCGCCGACTCCCCGTCCGGGAAGGTGAGTTGCTGCGGGTCCGCGCCGAGGCGCGACGTCACCAGCCGCCCGTTCTCGTACCGCCGTCCGCCGGTGGTGAGCACGTCCACGATGCTGGCCGCCAGGGCGGCACCGAGCGCGCCCGCCTCGACGGCCACCGAGGCCACGGCGTCGACCCGCACCCGGTGCGGCGTGGGCCGCCCGTTGCACAGCTTCGCTACTACCGCCTCCGTCGCCAGCACGCCGAATCCGGCGCCGGTGACCAGAGTGCTGCCCACCCGCACCGCTTCGTCGTGCAGGGCGAGCAGCCCCTCCACGGCGACCACGTCGTTGGCCTGGTCGACGTAGTGGCCGCCGGGCATGCAGGCACGGGCGATCACCGGTGCCGTGGCGGCGAAGGCGCCCATCGTGTTCACCACCACCCGCGGGCGCTTCCGGACGATCTCGTCCGCGATCCGCTCAGCCGAGTCGGCGACGACCACTTTCGCGTCCCCGGGCAGACCGGCTTCGGCCCCGGCGGCGACCATCCGCTCCCGGCTGCGGCCTACCGGCACGACCTTCAGTCCTCGCGCGGCCAGTCGCGCGGTCACGCCTCGGCCGATACGGCCGGTGGCCCCGACTATCCATATCTCGTCGTTCGTCCTGCTCTCGCCGGTCGTCCCGCCGGTCTCGCTGGTCTCGGTCATGTGAACGTCACCCTGCCTGCTCCGGGCCGCACCGGGGACGGGTGTCCCTCAGTGATGACACAGTGTGTCGTAAGCGTAGGCTAGCACTGATGACACAGTGCGACATCACCTGTTATCGTTGGCTTATGGCGAGGTGGGATCCGGGTGCCGAGGAGCGACTGAAGCGGGCGGCTCTGGAGCTGTATCTGGAGCGCGGCTACGACAACGTGACGGTGACCCATATCGCCGAGCGGGCCGGACTCACCCGGCGCTCCTACTTCCGCTACTTCCCAGACAAGCGCGAGGTCCTGTTCGCCGGCTCGGAGCGCCTGCCCCCGGCGCTGGCGGAGGCGGTCCTGACGGCAGACCCGGACGCGGCTCCGCTCGCCGCCGTCCTCGACGCGCTGGCGCGAGTCGGCACCCAGCTCGTCGAGCAGGTGGACGGCGCGGCGGAGCGCCGGGCGGTGATCGACGCCAGCCCGGAGTTGCAGGAGCGCGAACGGACCAAGACGGCCGCGATCACCGAGGCGATCCGCGATGCTCTGATGCGGCGTCAGGTGAACGCCGGGACGGCCGAATTGGTCGCACAGCTCGCCACTGTGGCCTTCCAGAACGCCTTCCGGCACTGGATCGAAGCCAAGGGACATGCGAGTTTCGGCAGCTGCCTGGACGCGGTGACCGACGAATTGCGAGCCGCCCTCGCCGGGACGTGAGAAGGACGTCTGCCCAGTGCCGTAACTGATCGCTTCAGGGCGGGACCCTCCACCTGCCCAACTTCTTGACCGCTGCCGCCGAACGCCTGTAAGGCACCCAGAGAGGCGAACTGGTATGCACCGTGCAACTACCGCGCTCAGTCACAACCTCACAGAGCATCATCGCTCGTTGCTGTCAACAGCTCACTGACACCCGGCAGGACACCGGCGCCTGGCCCGCTGACTCCGGGCAGTGGAACACCATCCCCGCCCTCGTGGGTGCCTTCGATGATGAGCTCGCGGATGGACTCCGCCAAGGCGGGGGAGTGCACCAACCAACGTGGCACGAGCCGCCAAACTCGCGCTGAGCTGTGTTGAGCGACAGGAAAGCATCAGTTCCCGGCGACACGAAGTGTCTGTCCGTCGCCCCCGGTGGCTTCATGCGGGTAACTGGACTCTCTGCGCCCGCGTCGAAATTCGGCACGTGGCACGAGGTCTCAAGCACGTAATGCGGTGGACGAGTCCTGAGACCCTTCACTATCGTGTGGCCATGTCCAGCCCTGAGGCGTCAAGACGCTAGCCACCGGTCCTTCGGTGGCTTCTTGTGGTGTCACGCGGCAGCGCCATCGCTGAGGCCGCGCGTCCTTTCGTCACCCTCGCCGCCGGATCACCGTCGTACGGACTGAGTCTTCCCGGTAGTTCCGTCACCTTCGTCGTACCGCTGGTGGCGCCAAGCCGGGTCTCCTTCACGCGGTAGGCCCCCGTGTGCCCCAGATGAACGCACGCTTCGTGCGGCCGTTCGGGAGTGCCGCGGTGGCGTGCCGTGTCCTTCGTGATCCCTTTCGACGTGGCTGTGGAGTCTTCTGCTCATGCCCTTTGCCATCTACATCCTCGGACTGGCGGTATTCGCCCAGGGAACGTCCGAGTTCATGCTCTCCGGGCTGGTTCCAGACATCGCCAGTGAACTGAACGTGTCCATCCCGGCCGCCGGCGCGCTGACGTCCGCCTTCGCCGCAGGAATGATCGTCGGTGCCCCGCTGATGGCGGTGCTCAGCCTGCGCTGGCCGCGTCGGCGGGCGCTGCTCGTCTTCCTGGTCGCGTTCATGCTCGTGCATGTCGCCGGTGCGGTCACCACCAGCTTCTCCGTGCTCCTGGTGACCCGGGTCCTCGGGGCGCTGGCCAACGCCGGTTTCCTGGCTGTGGGGCTCGCGACGGCGACCAGCATGGTCGCGCCGAACGCCAAAGGGCGGGCCATTTCCATTCTGCTGGGGGGCATCACGCTCGCGTGCATCGCCGGTGTGCCCGCCGGCGCCGCGCTCGGTCAGGCGCTCGGCTGGCGGTCGGCGTTCTGGGCCGTTGCGCTGATCTCCCTGCCGGCCGTCTTCGCCGTGCTGCGCTCGGTGCCGGACATCGCGCAGGCGACCGGCGACCCGGACGAGGCCGGTCCCCGTGCTCGGCGCGAACTGCGGGCACTGCGCGGCCCGCGGCTGCTGGTCGTACTGGTGCTGGCCGCGCTGGTGAACGCCGCCACCTTCTGCACCTTCACCTATCTGACCCCGCTGGTCATCAACGTCAGCGGCTTCTCCGAGCGTTGGGTGCCGGCGATGCTGGCGCTGTTCGGTCTCGGATCGTTCGCCGGAGTGACCATCGGCGGCCGCCTGTCGGACACGCGGCCGATGCGGGTCCTGATTCCGGGTGGGATCGCCCTGCTCGCCGGATGGGCGCTCTTCACGTCCGCAGCCGGCAGTCCGGTCGCCGCGTTCCTGCTCGTCTTCGTCCAGGGGACCCTCTCGTTCGCCGTCGGCTCGACCCTGATCGCCCAGGTGCTGTATGCGGCGACGCGGGCACCCTCGCTCGGCGGCTCCTTCGCGACCGCGGCCCTCAACGTGGGCGCGGCCGCCGGACCCGCCATCGGCGGCGCCACCATCGCCGCCGGACTCGGTTACCGCTCGCCACTGTGGGTCAGTGCCCTGCTGGTGGCGACGGCGCTCGTCACCGCGGGCCTCGCCCAGGTGATACGGCTCCTGCGGAGCACGCCGCGTGAGGAGACGCCGGCCTCCCGCACCACGGGGTAACCACACCACGCAGCAGTCCCGCGCCGACCCCAGGACGCCCTCCGCGAGTCGGCGCGCCTGCGTGCCCTACAGTCCTGTGGCCGGACACGGGATAGGTGCCCGCGCCGTGTTGGCCGATCACGGCGCGGATCGCCTGGCAGACGTCGAGGTCGTGGGCCTACGGCCGTCCACCGTTCGCGAGGCGCCTGGCGTACGAGCAGGCCGGTGTGAGATGCCACGGCGAGATCCTCACCGTGGCGCCTCACTGTCAGCGCAGGCGGGACTCGATGGCCTCGATGATCCGTGGACGCAGTTCCGCGGCGCGGATGACGGCGTCGACGGAGCCGACCTCGACCGCGCGCTGGATGTTGTGCACGCGGTCGAACTCCGCGGCCACCTCGCCGAGCTTCTCCGCACGGACCGACGAGCGGAACTCGTCGAGCTCCGCGGTCAACGCGGCGCGGTCGGCGCCGGAGGCGGCCGTGACGCGGGCCTCCAGGTCCCGCACGCGCGGGTCGGCCGCGGTGCGGGCGTTGACGTCGCCGGAGAACACCACCGCGGCGGCGGGGGCGCCGCCGAGCACCGAGGCGAACGAGCCCTCCAGCGCGAGCACGGTCATGTTCGGGTTCAGTGCCTTCGAGAACACCACGAACGCGCCGCCGTGGTACCGCGAGATCACGCAGAACACGATGGGCCCGCGGAAGTTCACGATCGCGCGGCCGATCTCGGCGCCGTACTCCAGTTGCAGTTTCCGCATCGACTCCGGCGAGCCGTCGAAGCCCGACAGGTTCGCCAGCACCACCAGCGGCCGGTTGCCGCTGGCCGCGTTGATCGCCCGCGCGGCCTTCTTCGACGACTGCGGGAACAGCGTGCCCGCGGTGTAGGTGTCCGGGCCGTCGGTGGGCGGGAAGCCGCGCCGGGGCACCGCCCGTGACTCGATGCCGAGCAGGCACACCGGTATGCCGCCGAGATGCACGTCCTGCACCGCTGCGGTCTCCGCGTCGGCCATGCCCGCCCAGCGTTCCAGCACCGGGTGGTCCTGGTCGGAGAGCGCCCGCATCACGGTCCGGATGTCGAACGGCTTCTTGCGGTCCGGGTTGGCCTCGGCGGAGAAGATCTCGCCGACGGTGGTGAAGTCGCTGTCGACCAGGACATGCGGGAAGTCGGAGATGTCGCGGTCGACGGGGTCGGTCGTCTTCGCCCGCCGCGGCGCCTCCTCGCCGGGGGCGACGTACGTGTGGTCGTAGTGCGACATCAGCACGTCCCGCGCGGCGGCCAGGTTCGGCGCCCAGTAGTGCGCCTGCCCGTTCGGGCCCATCACCCGGTCGTAGCCGCCGATGCCGAAGTTGTCCTCGGCCGACACGCCACCGGAGAAGTCGAGCGACTGCTTGCCGGTGAGCACCATCGCCGAGTCCGGCGTCATCACCAGGATGCCCTTGGTGTGCATGAGCATCGTCGCCTCGGCGTTCCAGTACGGCTGCGCGCCGACGTTGATGCCCGCGACCACGATGTTGATCTCGCCGCCGTTCTGGGTGAACTCGACGATCCGCTTGAGCGCCGCGGCCACCCAGTCCATGTTCTCCGTGCCCGACTCCATGGAGATCCGGGCGCCGGCGGACAGCGCGTACCACTCCAGCGGTACCCGCATCCGCTCGGCCAGGTCCAGCGCGGCGACCACGCGGCGGCACTCCGGCTCCGACAGCGCGCCAAGCGACTTGGTCGGGTCGCCGAGCAGCACGACCCTGGTGAGGCCCTGCGGGTGCCGCCGGGTCGGCGTGCTGACCACGCCCGCGACGAGCGCCGCGGTGTTGCGCCCCTTCGGCCGGTCGACCGGCACCAGCGCGTGGTCGTCGCCGAGGTCGTGCTCGACGAAGTCGCCGAGCAGGCCGGTCAGCTCGTACGGGTACACCGTGTTGCGGCTGCTCGCGCGCAGCACCTTCTGCCGGTAGTCGTCGAGCGGCTCGACCAGTTCGTCAGACGGCTCGCCGACGGTCAGCTCGGTGCCGCCGGTGGCGTCGAAGGAGATGCGCACGGCGATCTTGGCCAGCTCGCCGGTCTTCCGGTCGCGCTGCCGCGCGATGAACAGGATCTCCTCCAGCCCGGCGCCCGCGGTCGTCGGCAGCACGCGTCCGACGATCATCTCCAGCTCCGCGCGGGTGAGGTCGCTCGGCGGCCAGATGTAGACCACGATCCGGTTGGTGTTGAAGCGTTTCTTCGACGGTCGCCGCGACTGCGCGCGGCGGATCGAGTCGAGGCAGGTGGCGATGGTGTCCTCGGCCGTCGGCAGCGCGACCAGCCTGCCGTCGTGCTCGCGCAGCTCGGTCAGGTCACGTACCTGTGCGAACGCGACGAGGCGGTCGTCCGACGGGTTCTCCCGCGCCACGCACTGGAAGAGGTAGACCTCCTCGTCCGACGACGACAGCCGGGTGAGGTCGAACTTGCTCAGCCGCTCCAGCTGCATCCGCTGCGCGATGTACGGGTGCAGGCCGCGGATCAGCCGCTCCTCGGCCATCCCGGTGGTCGACGGGCGGAACGTGAAGTGGTGGTGCATCACCGCGCCGCCGCTGCCCGCGACGGTGGTGGTGAGTCTGCGGACCTGGTCCGGCAGCGGGTGCGCGCTGACGACCTTGTGCAGCGCGACCGCCATCGCCTCGGAGTCCTCCGGCTGATTCTCCCAGGCGAGATAGATGTCGGCGTCGATGGCGTCCTCGTCGCTCGCCAGCTCCGCGAGCCCGCGCAGCGCGTTGCCCAGCGCCTCGAAGCTCACCGCGGAGGAGACCACGCACGAGCCCGCGCGCTCGGCGACCACGAACGTGCAGCCCGCGACCTCGCTGGTGCGGACGCCGGTGAGACCCTTGTTGCCGTAGTACCGCCGGGTCAGCACTTCCAGCATGATCGCGTTGTCCAGGTCGTCGCGGACAAGCCGCTGGCCGAGCAGCCGCACCAGCGGCTCGGTGCTGCGCACCATCTCGGCGATGCGCTCGGCGCGGTCCGGCGCGTCCGGGTGCGTGTCCAGGTGGCGCAGGTGCTTGCGGACGTCGGCGTAGACGCGGGCGCGGTTGCGGCGCAGCAGCGGCTGGGCGAACCAGGCGAACACCACGCCGCGCGCGAGGTCGGAGACCACGGGGAAGCGGACCTGTGTCGCGGCGACCAGCCGCTCCAGCGCGAGACCGGCGGGCTCGCGCAGCGTCTCGTCCGGCGGCGGCTCTCGCAGCCACGCGCGCAGCAGCGTCGCGACGACCGTGGCGTCGGCGGACACGCGTTGCTGGGCGAGGAAGATCCGGAACACCGCGGCCTCGAGCTCGGGGGAGCGCTCCAGCTCGGTGACACCGTAGTGCCCGAGCGCCTTGGCGAGCTTGGCCTGGAACGCCTCCGGCAGCCTGGCCCGCTCGACGTCGAGGCTCTGCAGGTAGGTGTGGAAGTACTCGCGGGCGCTGTACACGTGGCCGTCACCGCCGCCCTCCTCGCCCGCCGGCCGGTTGCGGCTCAGCTCGGCGAGGTCGGCGAACACGTCGATGAGTTCGAGCTCCTCGGCCAGCGGCCGGTGGCCGTTCTCGGTGACCGCCCGGCGCGCGGCGAGGTAGTCGTCGAGCACCCGGCGTTCGTCGTGCGGGTCGACGTCGAAGCCCAGCAGCAGGCTGCGCAGGTCCTCCTGGCCGCGCGTGGTGCGCTCCCACAGCGGAATCTTCCCGGGCGTGGCGGGCAGGTCCAGCTCGACGGACTCGGTGGCCGAGGTGTCCTCGGCTGCGGTGTCGTCGTCGGCGAGCGGCTCCAGCCACAGTAGTGGCGCACCGGTCTCCACCTGGCTGCCCACGGACACGACGCATTCCTTCAGCCGCGCCTTGAACGGCGCCCGCAGCACCGTCTCCATCTTCATGCTCTCCAGCACCAGCACCGGCGCGCCCGCCTCGACCTCGGCGCCGACCTTCAGCGGCGTGGCGACGACCAGCGCGGGCGCGGGCGAGCGGACGACGCCGCCCTCGTCGCGGCTGACCCGGTGCGTCACGCCCTCCACCTCGACCAGGTGGATCGGCCCGTGCGTGTCGGTGAGCAGGCGGTACCGGGTGCCGTTGACGACGATCCGCCCGGTGTGCCGGTCGAAGCGGTCGAGTTCGACGTCGGCGGTGCGGACGTCGCCACCTGCTTCGACGCCGACGCGGAACCGATGCGCGCCGACCCGCGCGACGCGCACGCGGTAGCCGACGCCACGAAGTTTGAGGTCCAGTGGCCGGCCGCTCTCGTGCTGCACCTGCGGGCGTCCGCCGAACGCCGTCGACAGCAGCCGCTGCCGCTCGGCGCGTTCCTCCTCCTCGTACGCCTCGATGGCGGCGGCCGCCAGCGCGATGGCGGAGTGCCGGTGCGAGACGAGCCTGCCCTCGCCGCGGACGCGGTCGATCCAGCCGGTGTCCGCGCTGGCGTCGATCACCTCGGGCTGGTCGAGCAGGTCGAGCACGAAGCTCTTGTTCGTCGCGCCGCCCTCGATGATCACCGTGGTCTGCGCCATCGCCCGGCGCAGCCTGCCGAGTGCCTCGTCGCGGTCGCGGCCGTAGGCGATGATCTTCGCGATCATCGAGTCGAAGTCGGCGGGGATGGTGTCGCCCTCGCTGACGCCGGTGTCCACCCGGATGCCTGGCCCGGCGGGCAGGTCCAGCCGCGCGATGCGGCCCGGGGAGGGCGCGAAGTCGCGGTCGGGGTCTTCGGCGTTCAGCCGGGCCTCGATGGCGTGCCCGCGCTCCACCGGCGGCCCGCCTTCGAGCCTGCCGCCGGATGCCACCCGCAGTTGCGCCTTGACCAGGTCGAACCCGGTGGTGGACTCGGTGATCGGATGCTCGACCTGCAGGCGGGTGTTGACCTCGAGGAACGCGAACATCTTGTCGCCGGGGTGGTAGAGGAACTCGACGGTCGCCGCGCCGCGGTAACCGACCGCGACGGCCAGCCGTTCGGCCGACGCCTTGAGCTCGGCTGTCTGCACAGGGCTGAGCACCGGCGATGCCGACTCCTCGATGACCTTCTGGTTGCGCCGCTGCACCGAGCAGTCACGGACGCCGAGCGCCCACGCGGTGCCCTCGCCGTCAGCGATCACCTGGACCTCGACGTGCCGGGCACCGGTGACCAGGCGCTCCAGGAACACGATGCCGCTGCCGAACGCCCGCGCGGCCTCCTGGCTGGTGCGCTCGTAGGCGTCGGCGAGCTCGGCCTCGTTCGTGATCACGCGGATGCCGCGCCCGCCGCCGCCCGCGGTGGCCTTCAGCATCAGCGGGTAGCCGATCTCGGCCGCCGCCGCCAGGGCGGCGTCCAGGGTCTCGACCGCACCGCGACTCCACGGCGCGACCGGCACGCCGACCTCCTCGGCGATCAGCTTCGCGCCGATCTTGTCACCGAGCTTGCGCATGGCCTCGGCGCTTGGTCCGACGAAGGTGACCCCAACCTTCTCGCACAGCTCCGCGAACGCCGGGTCCTCTGCGACGAAGCCCCAGCCCACCCATGCGGCGTCGGCCCCGGTCTCCACCAGCGCACGCTCCAGCACCTTCAGGTCGAGGTACGGGCGCGCGGACGCGGGACCGAGATCGTAGGACAGGTCCGCTTCGCGGACGAAGGTGGCCGTGCGGTCGACGTCGGTGTGCAGGGCGACGGTCTCGACCCGTGTCCCGCTCTCCGCGGCGATGTCCCGTACGGCGTGGATGAGCCGCATAGCGGCCTCACCACGATTGACGATGGCGACACGACTGAACACCCGACCGAGCCTTCCTGTAGACCAACGATGTGCGCGCCGTGACACGACGGCCCCCGGCAGTGTTCACCCTTCCGTCTACCAGCTGGTAACGCCATGTCGCAGACAGCGCACGCTACACGGCTCCAGTTGTAGAAACCGATCAAAAGCCGTGGGCCGCCCGAGCCTGACCGGGCATGCGCGAGCGGAGTGGCGGTCTGTCTTCTCCCAGGCTCACCCGCTCAGTGGACTCATCTGCTACGCCCTTTGTCGGTGGTGGGCTCACCTTTCTTGTGCGGCAGGGCGGGAGAAAGTGCATTTTCGCGGCTTCGACGGACACCAAGTCTACCCAAAATTGCGACAAAACCCCCTGTAGTCTCTCGCCGTGACCACAGAGATCGCCGCCAAGCTGGGCGGACGTTCGTGGACGGCTCTGATCGTGCTCGGCTTCGCCGGGCAGGTGGCATGGACCGTCGAGAACATGTACCTGAATGTGTTCCTCTACGACACCGTCAGCGACGACCCCGGCGCCGTCGCCACCATGGTCGCCGCCAGTGCGGCGACCGCGACGGTGGCCACCCTGCTGGTCGGCGCGCTCTCCGACCGGGCGGGACGCCGCCGCTCCTTCATCGCCGCCGGATACGTGCTGTGGGGGATGGCCACGGCGGCCTTCGGCTTCGTCACCGTCGACGCGGTCGCGGCCGTCGCCCCGGTGGCCGGAGCCGTCACGGCCACGGTGGTCGCGGTCATCGCGCTGGACTGCGTGATGTCGTTCCTCGGCGCCGGGGCGAACGACGCGGCCTTCCAGGCGTGGGTGACCGACGTGACCCGCCCGGCGAACCGGGGCCGGGTGGAGTCGGTGCTGGCGATCATGCCGCTGGTGTCGATGCTGGCCGTCTTCGGCGGGTTCGACTCGCTGACCCGCGCGGGGGAGTGGCGGCTGTTCTTCGTGCTCATCGGGGCGATCATCGTCGTGGTCGGAGCCGTCTCCTGGGTGCTCGTGCGCGACCGCCCGGACCCGGTCCGCCAGGAGGGCGCCTACCTGGCCTCACTCGTGCACGGGCTGCGGCCGAGCGCGATACGGGCCAACCCCGTCCTCTACCTGGCCCTGGCCGCGTGGACGATCTGGGGGATCTCCACCCAGGTCTTCCTGCCCTACCTGATCATCTACCTGCAGCGATACCTGAACATCGAGGGGTACGCGATCGTCCTGGCCGTGGTGCTGACCGGCTCCTCGGCGGTCAGTGTCGCCTGCGGGCCGCTCATCGACCGGGTGGGCAAGGTGCGCTTCCTGCCGCCCGCGATCGCCGTGTACGGCACGGGTCTGCTGCTGATGTCCGTCGCGACCGGGATGATCCCGGTGATCGCCGCCGGGCTCGTCATGATGTCCGGGTTCATGCTGGTGCTCGCGCCCATCGCGGCGATCGTCCGTGACCACTCGCCGCCGGACCGCGCCGGTCACGTCCAGGGGCTGCGGATGGTCTTCGCGATTCTCATCCCCATGATCGTCGGTCCCTTCCTGGGTGCCGCCGTGATCAAGGGGGCCGACGCCTACTACGAGGAGCTCGGGGTGCTCAAACAAGTCCCCTCACCGGCCATCTTCCTGGCCGCCACGGTCGTGGTGGCGTTCATGGCCGTACCGGTGCGGGCGCTGCGCCGCCGGGGGACCGCATGACCCTGCTGACCCGCTGGGGCGCGGCCCTCGACCCCGAGGCAGTGCTGCCGGAGTACCCCAGGCCGCAGCTCGTCCGCGACAGCTACCTCAACCTCAACGGCCGCTGGAGGTACGCCGTCTCCCCGGTCGAGCCCGAGGCCCTCGACGGCTACGACGGCTACGACGGCTACGACGGCTACGACGGCTACGACGGCTACGACGGCGACATCGTCGTGCCGTTCTCCCCCGAGGCTCCGCTGTCCGGCGTCGGGCGGCAACTCCTGCCCGGGCAGACGCTGTGGTACCGGCGCGCGCTCACCCTGCCCGACGGGTTCGCCGTCCCGGGCGGGCGGGTGCTGCTGCACTTCGGCGCGGTCGACCAGACCTGCCGGGTGCTGCTCAACGGGGTCGAGGTGGGCACGCACATCGGCGGCTACCTGCCGTTCGCCTGCGACATCACCGACACCCTGCGCGAGGGCCCACA
>NZ_JBEXUE010000319.1:0-11892 GCF_040614275.1 Streptosporangium sp. NPDC006013 | reverse complement strand
GCCTTCCGGATCGGGTCAGCATTCGAGAGAACTCGCACCATGTCTCCAAGCCTGTGCGTGATCTCCGCCAGCTCATCACGCCCCAGCCGCCTCTGAGGCAGTACGTGCGCGCGGCCGAGGCGTTGCTCGGCCGCGGCCAGGCGCACGTGGGCCGAAGCCAGGGAGCCTGCCTCGCGGAGAGTGCGTAACCGCGCCACGGTGGCGGCCCGGCGTTCACGATCGACGGCCATAGCGCTCCTTTCGGCCCACGGCGCTCGGCACACTCCCGCGGCTCGTCACGGGCAGGGTCGCCCGCCGGTCGCCCAGCGGCAGAAACCCGCCCAAACGGACCGTAGCAAGCAAGGTACGGTCCTCGGCTTTCGGGCGGGCCGGGGAGACTCCCCACCCGCGAACGCTGCCGACGCCGAGCCGTACCTCGAACGGGGTCAGTGCCCGACGAGGTTCATGTGCGCCTGCCCGTACCGATCGCCTGCCACCCCCACGGTGGCCGCCAGCGCGTCGAGGTCGGCCCGCTCGTCGGCCGACAGCCCGATCGTGGTCGCGTCGGCGTTCTCCCGCAGGCGGGAGATGCGGCGGGTGCCCGGGATCGGGACGATCCACGGCTGCTGGGCCAGCAGCCACGCCAGAGCCAGTTGTCCCGGCGTCGCGCCCTTGGCGTCGGCCAGGGCGCGGACGCGACCCACCAGGACCTGGTTGGCGGCCAGGTTGTCGGCGTCGAAGCGTGGAATGGTGGCCCGGATGTCGCCGTCGGCGAAAGACGCCTGGGCGCTCACCGAACCGGTCAGGAAGCCCTTGCCGAGCGGGCTGAACGGCACGAACCCGATCCCCAGCTCCGCGCAGGCGGGCAGCACCTGCGGTTCGGGATCACGCGTCCACAGCGAGTACTCCGACTGCACCGCGGTGACCGGGAACACGGCGTGCGCCTTCCGCAGTGTCGCGGCCCCGACCTCCGACAGGCCGAAATGCCGGACCTTGCCCGCCCGCACCAGGTCGCCCACCGTGCCGGCGACCTCTTCGATCGGCACGTCCGGGTCGACCCGGTGCTGGTAGAAAAGGTCGATCACGTCCACGCCCAGGCGCCGCAAGCTCGCCTCGGCGACCTTGCGGATCTGCTCGGGCCGGGAGTTCAAGCCGATCATCTTACCGTCGGCGATGTCCCAGCCGAACTTGGTGGCCACCTGCACCCGATCGCGGATCGGGCCGATCGCCTCACCGACGAGTTCCTCGTTGACGTAGGGGCCGTAGACCTCGGCGGTGTCGAAGAAGGTCACTCCGGCCTCCACCGCCGACCGGATCACGCCGATCATGTCCTGTCGGCTGCCCGGGTTGGGGCCGTAGCTCTGCGACATGCCCATGCAGCCCAGCCCCACGGCCGACACCCGCAAGCCCTGACCCAACGTCCTGGTATGCACTGCTACCTCCTGGGAGTCAATCAAGCTGCCACTGACCGGCGACCCCACGACGGCGCCGCTGGTGATGATTTTCCGCACGCGCGTCGCTCGCCTGGGCCTCAGCGGCTTGGCTTCAGCTGCTGGTGCCGCCCGGCGAGGGCAGCAGGCCAAGGCGTCCCAGCCATGCCTGGACCTCCGCAGCGGCGTCGCCGACTTGCTCGCCGCGTAAGGCGAGGCCTTCGGCGATGCTCGCGCCGGGGCATGAGGCGGCGTAGTCGCGAGCGGTGGTGCCCAACCCGCTCATGGCGTGGGTGGTGAACGGGACGACGGTCTTGCCGCGGAAGTCGAGACCTTCGGTGAACGTGGCCATGATCATGGGCGCGCGGACACTCCAGATCGGGCTGCCCAGCAGCACCGTGTCGTAGCGCTCGATCGCCGGCAGCGGCTTGGCGATCACCGGGCGCGCGTCGCCCTGCTGTTCTCGGACGTTGCGTTCGACAGTCTGGTCGTAGCTGAACGGGTAGGGGTCGGCGGCCTCGATGCGGTAGACGTCGCACCGCAGGAGCCTGCTGATCGTCTGGGCCAGCACCTCGGTGTTGCCGACCTCGAGGTCGCGGCGGCCGCCGTTGAAGTAGTTCTCGCCCGGCCGGGAGAAGTAGGCCAGCAGCACCGCCCTGCCTGTCCCCGCCGGCGTGGGGGACGCCGACTGGCGGCCGGTGGATCTCGGTGGGGCTGTGGAACATCCGGTGAGTATGGCCGTTCCCGTGAGGAGTGCGCCGTGTAGGAGCGAGCGTCGCCCCATCGCGGCGGCCTGCGGTGATCTCATGAGACGGGTCAGTCGATGCGGCGGTTGCCGAGCCAGGTGACGGTCTCGGGGTCGCGGTGGTCGAAGTACAGCGAGGCGCCGGTGTCCAGCGCGGCGATGGCCGCCATCTGCTCGCCGGTGAGGTCGAAGTCGAACACCTCCAGGTTGGCCGCCATCCGGCCGGGGTCGGCGGACTTGGCGTTCACCGCGACACCTCGCTGGATGAGCCAGCGCAGCACGACTTGGGCCACCGACTTGCCGTGCGCCTGGCCGATCCCGGTCAGCACCGGGTCGGTGAACAGGTTGTTCTTCCCGGCCGCGAACGGGCCCCACGACTCGGTCTGGACGCCGCGCTCGCTCATCAGCCGCTGGTAGTCGGCGCGCTGGAAGAACGGGTTGACCTCAACCTGGTTGACCGCGGGCGCCGTCTCGTTGTGGTCGATGAGGTCGATCAGCCGGTCGGGGTAGAAGTTGGACACCCCGATCGCCTTGATCAGGCCCTGCGCGTGCAGGTCCTGCATCGCGCGCCACTGACCGTAGACGTCACCGAAGGGCTGGTGGATCAGGTACAGGTCGAGGTAGTCCAGGGCGAGCCTGGACAGGGACGCCTCGAACGCGCGCCGGGTGTGCTCCTCGGCCGGGTTGTCCTGGACCCACAGCTTGGTGGTGACGAACAGGTCCTGGCGCGGAATACCGCTGCCGGCCAGGGCGCGGCCGACGGCCTCCTCGTTCTGGTAGGCCGAGGCGGTGTCGAACTTGCGGTACCCGGCGGCCAGCGCGTCGGTGACGGCCTTCTCGGTCTCCTCCGGCGGGATCTGGAAGACGCCGAATCCCAGGATCGGCATCTCCAGCCCGTTGTTCAGGGTGACGGTCTGCATGGGCTGTCCCTACGATCGATTTGTCTGAAGTGAGTCGCTCTGGATGCCCCATCGCCGGTATTCACTCACGGTAACCATGCTGTGATTCCAGGTTCGGTCGGGTGTCTCGGAGGCGAGCCGCCAGCATCGAGTGCTCGGCTTCGTCTCCAGCCTGCCGCCCTTCCGGGGTCTGCGGGAGACCGGGGTGTTCGGGGTAATGACAGGGCCCCCCACGCCGGCGCCACGCAGGACGGCCCGGTGTGACACTGGAGAACATGGCACATCAGCACGCCTCGGATGCGACCGGCCCGGAGCTGGGGCGCTTTCTACAGGCCCGCCGCAGGCAGACCAGCCCGGAGCAGGCCGGCCTGACCGCCGGGCAAGGGCTGCGCCGTACCCCCGGGCTGCGCCGCGAGGAAGTGGCCACGCTGGCGGGGATCAGCATCGACTACTACGTGCGCCTGGAGCGCGGCAAGGAGACCCGGCCCAGCCCGTCCGTGCTCGACGCCCTGGCCCGCGCGCTGGGCCTGGACGCGAGCGAGCACCGGCACCTGCGTGAGCTGGCCGCGCTCGCCGCCCGCTACGCGCCCGAGCCTCCGCCGCCCAGCCGCACGGTGCGGCCTCACCTGAAGCTGTTGCTGGAAACGCTGCGCCCTTTCCCGGCCTACGTCGTCAGCCGCAGCATGGACTTCCTGGCGGGCAACCCCGGCGGGCTGGCTCTGTACGCCGGGCTGGAGGAGTGACCGGTCACACAGCGTAACCTGGCCCGCTACCTGTTTCTGCACCCCGCCGCCCGCGACCTGTTCCCCGGCTGGGACACCCAGGTCCGCGGCTGCGTGGCCCGGCTGCGCGCCCAGGCCGGACTGGCGCCCGACGCGCCCGACCTGGCCAGCCTGGTGGGCGAACTGGTCGTGAAGAGCCCGGACTTCGCCAGGCTGTGGGAACGCTACGAGGTGACCGGCCGCCCCTACACCCACAAAGCCTTTCACCACCCCCAGGTCGGCACCCTCACCCTCACCCCCCAGTCCATGGACCTGGAAGGCACCCCTGGCCAGCGGCTGGGCGTTTACGTCGCCGAACCCGGCAGCCCGGACTACGACGCACTGCTCCTGCTGGACATGACCGCCCCCCATGCGGCCCCCGGGCCTTCCACCGGTTCGGAGCACACTCAACAGCGGCCGTGATGGCTGTCCACCCGTCGGCGGCCGGTCAAGCCTGATCGACCGGCCGCCGATCTTCAAGAAACGATCGTTTAATGAAGAGATCAGCTGGCAAAGGTCACGGTGACATCGCCGCCCTGAAGCGTGATCAGCTGTTCGACGGTGGCCTGGTAGGTGCCCAGGTGGATGACCTGGTCGGAGTGGCCGATGCCGTCGGTGTTGTAGTAGAAGCCGAGGTTGCCCCACGGCGCGAAGTAGATGAGGTCGCCGTCTTCCGGGTCCGATTCCGGCGAGTCGGTGGTATCGAGTTTGCGCGGCAGGTAGCCGATCTTCTCGCGGCCGCTGAACTCCTCCAACGTCAGAGTCAACGGGAGCATCGACAGGAAGTCGCGGGTGGTGGCGTTGTCGGCACCGATGACCACGTCCACGGAGACGCCGCGCGCGGTGAAGCGCACGACGCTGCCCTCGACCTGGCGGTCCGGGCTGGCGTTCGGGGTGCCCGCCGCGTCAGCAGAGGCCGACAGGGAGGAAGCGGGTGAGGAGGCAGGGAGCGTGGATGCCGGAGCGCTCGGCCCGGAAGCCGCAGGTGCCGGGCCGGTGGCGGCGCAGCTGGTGAGGGCGAGCAGGAGCGCGAGCGACCCGGCGATCAGGGTCTTGGTGAGCACGGGCATGGTCCTTTCCGTTCAAATGGTCAACGGCAGCTGATCGCTGAACCACTCGTCGCGCCTGATTGCAGGCACGGCAGAGTCAGCCCCACACGCGGTCGGTCCGCTGAGGGAGGCCGCGGGGCGACGGGCTGCCCCGTCAGTCCTGGGCTAGAGGCCCCTCGTACGGCAGGCGGGAGGAGGCGGTGTCGATGTCACCGGCGGCGTCTAGCGTGGCGGCCCAGCTGGCGAGCAGACGCAGGGCGTCGTGCGCAGGGGTGTCCGGGGCGGCGGTGTAGACGGTGAGGTTGAGGCCGGGGTCGGCGTGCAGGTCCATCGACTCGTAGTCGAGGGTGAGGTCGCCGACGGCCGGGTGGTGGAAGGTCTTGCTGCCCGCGTGATGCAGGCGGACGTCGTGCCGGGCCCAGCGGGCGCGGAAGTCGTCGCTGCGGGTGGACAACTCCCCGATCAGCTGGGTGAGGTCGGCGTTGAACGGGTCACGCCCGGCCTCGGTGCGCAGCAGCGCGACCGTGGTGTCGGCCGCGAGATCCCAGTTCGGGTAGAAGGCGGCGCCGTCCGGGGCGAGGAACTGGAAGCGCGCGATGTTGGCCGGGCCGCTCGCGCCGGGGCGCCGCTGCTGGTAGACGGGCCAGTACATGGCACGGCCGAGCCGGTTGACGGCCATCAGGTCCATGCGGCCGTTGCGGATGAGCGCCGGGGCATCCGTCATCGCATCCAGCATCCGCTGCAGCCCGGGCCGCACCTTCGCCGCCTGGCGGCGGGTGCGGGGCCGAGCGCTGGCGGCGCGGGCCAGGTCGAACAGGTGGGCGAGTTCGGCGTCGTCGAGCTGGAGCGCGCGGGCGACGGCGTCAAGGACGTTCTCGGACACGCCGCTGATGTGGCCCTTCTCCAGACGGGTGTACCAGTCGGTGCTCACCCCGGCCAGGACGGCGACTTCCTCGCGGCGCAGGCCCGGCACCCGGCGGCGCACCCCGGGCGCTAACCCGGCCTGCTGCGGGGTGATCTTCGCGCGGCGGGTGGCGAGGAAGTCGCGGATCTCGTCTCGGTTGTCCACCTTTCCCACTGTAGGGAGGGTCCGCAGCCCGAAGGGGGTTGAGGTTGTCCCCTGATAAGCGCGACCTCCCGCGCGTGCGACGCACCGGGTTTCCTGGACAGCGACCACCGGCGAAAGGTGGCGCCGGCCAGGCAAAAGAACGCCGTGGAGCAGGCCATCTTCTCTCTGCGGCACAAGTGGCCGGACCGGTTGGCGGAAACAGGGCGACTGAAGGAGGAGATGCCAATGTCGGAGGACAAGCCCTCTGGCGCGCAGGCCATGTTCGGGGATTTCGCGCCGCAGTTGGTACATCTACCGACGATGTGCTGTTCGGCGAGGTGTGGCCGGATGAGGGCCTGTCACGGCGCGACCGGAGCCTGGTGACTGTGGCCGCGCTGGTCGCGCTGTACCGGGGCAACGAGTTGCCTTTCCATCTCAAGACGGCCCTGGACAACGGATTGAGCACCGAGGAGCTCAAGCACGCGATCACCCATCTGGCCTTCTACGCCGGCTGGCCGAACGCGATGACCGCCATGACCCAGCTGAAGAAGATCATCGAAGAGGGAAGCTGACCGGCCATGCAACTGATCAAGCAGCCGCCTACCAGTAAGGCCCCGGCGGAGATGTTCACCGGGGATGCCTGGTGGGATGTGATCTACCGGGGCGAGGAGCCGTCGCGGGCGCGCGCGAATGTGGTCCACTTCGCGCCGGGCGCCCGCACAGCCTGGCACTCCCACGGGCTCGGCCAGACCCTCTACATCGTGGAGGGCATCGCGCTGATCCAGTCACGTGGCGGGCACCTGATCGAGGCCCATCCAGGCGACATCGTGTACACCCCGCCGGGTGAGGAGCACTGGCACGGCGCCACTCCCGATCGCTTCATGATCCACCTGGCTTTGTGGGAGGGCGACGACACCACCTGGCTGGAGCACGTCAGTGACGCCGACTACGGCGCGACACGCTCCGGCACCCGCCACTGAGACCACCAAGACCGCACCGAAGGGAACCCATCATGCGCGGAGTAGTTCTGCACGCCCCGGGCGATGTCCGAGTCGAGGACCGCCCCGACCCGACGATCATCGAACCCACCGACGCGATCATCCGCGTGACCGCCGCCTGCGTGTGCGGATCCGACCTGTGGCCCTACCGCGGGGTGGAGAAGCTCGACGGGCCGGTCGCGATGGGGCACGAGTACGTTGGCGTCGTGGAGGAGGTCGGCAGCCAGGTCAGCACGATCCGGCCGGGCCAGTTCGTGGTCGGCTCGTTCTGGGCCTCGGACAACACCTGCGAGATCTGCCGGTCGGGCTACCAGAGCGCCTGTATCCACCGGCTGCTGATGGGCACGATCGGTACGCAGGCCGAGTACGCGCGGATCCCGCTCGCCGACGGCACCCTGGTCGCCACCCCCGGCATGCCGGATGCTGACCTGGTCCCGAGCCTGCTGGCCGCCTCCGACGTGCTGGGCACCGGCTGGTTCGCCACCGTCGCCGCCCAGGCCGGGCCCGGCAAGACGGTCGCCGTGGTCGGCGACGGCGCGGTTGGGCTGTGCGCGGTGCTGGCCGCCAGGCAGCTCGGCGCCGAGCGCATCATCGTGATGAGTCGGCACGCCGCCCGCCAGGACCTGGCCCGCCGCTTCGGCGCCACCGACATCGTGACCGAACGCGGCGACGAAGGGGTGGCCCGGATCAAGGAGCTCACCGGCGGCCTGGGCGCGCACAGCGTCGTGGAGGCGGTCGGCACTCAGGAGTCGATGACGCAGGCCATCGGCTCCACCCGCCCCGGCGGTCACATGGGTTTCGTCGGCGTCTCCCACGACGTCTCGCTGCCGGGCGACGAGCTGTTCTTCTCCCTCGTCCACCTGCACGGCGGCCCCGCCCCGGTCCGCCAGTACCTGCCGGAACTGATCGACCTCATCTGGAACCGGCAGATCGACCCCGGCCAGGTCTTCGACCTCACCGTTCCGCTGGACCAGGCCGCCGAGGCCTACCGCGCGATGGACGAACGCCGCGCCATCAAGGCCCTCCTGCTGCCCTGACCACGAAGGAGACACCATGCCACGCCTACGGTTCTCCACCCCGGACGCGGAGATCATCGTCACCACGACCGACAACCCCACCACCCAGGACCTGCTCGCCCAGCTGCCGCTCACCCTCACCTTCGAGGACTTCGCCGGCAAGGAGAAGATCAGCACCCTGCCCGAACGCCTCACCACCCAAGGCTCCCAGGGCAGCGCGACCCGCGACGGCGCCCTCATCTACTACGTCCCGTGGGGCAACATCGGCTTCGTCTACCGCGCCGACGGCAAGCACGACGACGACGTCATCACCCTCGGCAGCATCGAGTCCGGCATGGACCAGATGGAGCTCCTCGAACAAAACCCCGTGCACGTCGACCTTCACAACCCTTAGCCGGTCTTTCGGGTCGGCCTGACCATCCCTGCCAGGAGAGAACGAGATGAACCCCACCTACGACTTCACCGGCCAGGCCGCCTTCGTCACCGGAGCAAGCTCCGGGATGGGCCTGGCCACCGCCCATGCCTTCGCCGAATCTGGGGCGGCCGTCGCCCTCACCGACATCAACGAAGCCGCCCTGAACCTCGCCGCCAAGGAACTCGCCGACGCCGGCCACCAGGTGCTCGCCATCGCGTGCGACGTCACCGACGAAGACCAAGTCGCCGCCGCCGTCGACCAAACGGTCGCGACCTTCGGCCGCCTCGACATGGCCTACAACAACGCCGGCATCCAGATCCCGCCCAGCGACGCCGCCGACGAGCCGGTCGAGGTCTTCGACCGGGTCAACGCCATCAACCTGCGCGGAGTCTGGGCCTCCATGAAGCACGAGCTGCGGCACATGCGCGCCCAGGGCAGCGGCGCCATCGTCAACTGCTCCTCCCTCGGCGGCCTGGTCGGCATCCCCGGCCGCGCCTCCTACCACGCCTCCAAGCACGGCGTCATCGGGCTGACCACCAGCGCCGCCCTGGAGTACGCCCCGCGCGGGGTCCGTATCAACGTGGTCTGCCCCGGCACCATCGACACCCCGATGGTCACCGACATGATCGCCAAAGGCGAGCTCAACCTGGCCGAAGCCGAGGCGAACCAGCCCATCAACCGGCTCGGCACCGCCGAGGAGATCGCCCAGGCCGTGCTGTGGCTGTGCAGTCCCGGAGCGGGCTTCGTCATCGGCGTCGCACTGCCCGTCGACGGCGGCTACGTAGCCCGCTGACCCACCCGGCAACTCAGCGGTCACCGTGTCGGCGGCGGGCGCGCAGGCCGCTGGTGACATCGGCGCGGGAGAAGGCGTGGCAGCCCAGGAAGTTGATGTTGTCATAGGCGATCAGCGACAACCGCGCGCCCAGACGCTTGCTGACATCATGTCCGCGTTTCCACTGACATCTTCTTCGCGCCCAACACGTGGCCCCTCCCTACGGCCCTGAGAGGGTTCCCTGAAGAGGTCCGCTAGACAGCTAGGCCGCAGGTCAAACACCTGTATGACCGCTAGCGGGCCCGCTAGACCTAGCGGGGGAGCCGCTAGGAAACGCCCCGTCGTCCAGCGTCCAGGCGGCGGGACATTGCCTTGCACAGCAGGGGCCAGTCAGTCGTCCAGGGCGGCCACCGCCGACGTGATGAGGTTGCGGGCCGCCTTGCCGTACACCGCGAGCTCCGCCATCTTCGTGAACACCTTGCCGTACATGGCGATCTCGTGGGGCTGTGTGATCGTCAGATGCCCCGACACCAGTTCCACGGTGACCTCATCGTCGTCGAACATGAAGAACGACTCCGTGGGCCACATGCTGGCCGAGTCCCGAGACAGCCCAAGCCGAGAGCCTGCAGGCGAGCGCTGGCGACGAGGAAGGTACCCCCTGATGACTGGACCTCCGGCCCTGATGACCTCCTGGAGCCCGTCCTGTTCGGACGAGCTCCAGGCTTAAGCCCGCATGATTCCGCATGGACGGGCAGAGGCGGCGCTGAGAGTGGTATGCAGGCTTCCCGCCCGCATGCTTACTTTGGCCAGTAGACGCCTGCGGCTTTGGCGAAAAGCTGAACGTTCACCTTCGGCAGCAAGGGGGCTGGCTTCCAGCCCAACACTTCCTGGATGAAACCGCCCTTATCGCCGCAACTCTCGTTCCACTGCCCATCGAGGACCGGGAGCCGAAGGAAGTTGAGCCGCTCCCCAGTAGATGGATGGACCGGGTGCGTGAAGAAGGACAGGAAGTTCTCGTCTGGCCCATACTTAGGGTGGGCTGGCCTGAACGGGGCTCCTTCCAACACGCCGTGCTGGCCGGAGCCCGTGCCGTAGTAGTTGTCCGTGGTGACGTACCAGAGGATGCGGACTTCTCCAGGGGCAAGGAAGTCGGGATCCTTTGATCCATTCGTGGCTGGCCATATTGGGCCCACGGCGTGGCCGAGGGGCCTGTGCTGCGCGCCATCGATCGGCACGGGCGTTTGTCTGGCACGCCGGAAGCGACCATGCGTGGCACCGGCCGGATGTCTGGCGACGGGCTCAACCAGATCGTGCGACGCGCAGCGGAGAGGGCAGGGCCCAAGGACGCGCACACCTACACCGCACACTCGCTACGGGCCGGAGGAGCGACGGCGGCGAAGGCGGGCGCCTCGATGTCGGCTATCGCCCGGCATGACCGTTGGTCGGAGAAGTCCCCAGTGGTTCACGGCTACATCAGAGCTGCCGACAAGTGGCGGGACAACCCGATGTGTGGTGTAGGGCTCTGAGGTCGCCCTGTAGGGTCTCAACGATCTTCGCATAATCTCAACGATCTTGGCGCCGATCTGGCACATGTGCCAGATCGGTGAGACAGCCTTTCTGTGAGAGGGTGTCTCTGATCCCTCTGGCTTTGATCCTTTCGTGCATGGGCCGGAGCTGGGATACCAAGATCCAGTCCTTGGTCTTGCCGGGATAGCCTGGCTTCCAGCGTCGGCCCGCCCCCCCGGGGGCGGTCGAACCTCGCCGGCGACCATCCGGCTGGCCGGTCGTCGGACAACGTGTCGGCTATGTCAATCGGTCGTGCTGGCGTGCACGGCGATGATTCGCCAGCCGTGCGTCTCGCCGTATAGCCAAGTACGGGTGTAGCGCATCCTGGCCGCGAACGGCGCACCGGAGACGGTCCCTTCGACGGTGCCGAGAAACCACGTCACCCCGGTGCGCCCATCGGCGAGCACGGTCAACTCCTCCTCGGCCACCCTCGTCACCACCTGCGCCCGAGTGCGGTGCAGCTCCAGGTCGTCCGCCTTGGTCGCAACGTTCGCACCGAAGGTAAAGATCAGCCGATCATCCAGCAGCCGATCCAGCGCCTCGACATCTCCAGCGAGCTGCGCGGCCTGGAGTCGGCGCTCGGCGTCCCGCAAGTCCTCCATCATGAGGTCCACCCTCCCAGCCAGCGCCGTATCCGCGCCAGGACGTTCACGCTCGGCTGATCTTTGCAGTCCGATCCAGGGACTCCGATCGTCGGTGAGTGGGTGTCGGGTTTAGAAGGCTTCCCGACAGGCCGTTGAAGTGGTGCGCGGCGGCCCGGGAAATCAGACCGTCGCGAGTTCGCCACAGGCTGCGGAACCACGAGCGAGCACATCCGCTACATCCTCGACGAGCACCCCGTCGATCGACCGATCCTGACCATCAGTCCCCGCAGGTGAGGAAACCGCCATGATCGTGAGACAAGCGGCTCACCACATCAGTGAGACAGTGCGGAAACCCGCAGGTCACGCAAGATCAAGATGTCACGAAGACTGAGACCCTACACGCCCAGAAAAGGCGCAGCATGCGATGCGGTAAGCGGACGGGATCTTGGCCCGGCTGCGTCCTCCTGATGGCGATGAGCCCGGCATGGCAAGGAATGCGAACCGATCTCCAAAGCCCAGCAGGGCTAGGCACCAAATCGGGGATCGTCCTCAAGAACTCGTCCGCGCAGGGCCTCCAGTTCCCGCCCCAGAGCGCCCGACCCGACGAGCATCAGGGCGTGTACCGCGCTC
>NZ_JBEXUE010000318.1:0-11994 GCF_040614275.1 Streptosporangium sp. NPDC006013 | reverse complement strand
GCCTCGGCCTTCGCCACGCTGGCGAAGGCCGATGCCTTGGACTGGCCGGACTCGCCGATGCGGCCGTACCTGATCGTCACCTGGGTCCCGTCGAGCACCACCTCGTAGAACTTGTGCGAGCTCCCACCGTCCTCGGACAGCTCCAGGTACGTGCTCCGCGCGGTCATGCTCCACCCTCTCCGTTGGTCGACGCTTCCGGAGCGTAGGGCAGCCGTACGACAAATAATGAAAAGTCAGGAAAAGTAGCGGCGAGGGTTGTCGATCGGCAGCCGGACCCGTCCGTGTTTCGGACGCTCCGGCCTCCCCCGGATCGCGAGGGTGTCAGCCGCGAGCGGCCGCTGGGAGCGGGCGGCGGGTACGGCCGCACCCGGTTCCGGCCATCAGGCCCAGCATGGCCAGCACCGCCACCTCGAAGCCCACCACCAGCCGCTGCGTCACCCCGGCGGGAATGTCCTCGCTCGCCAGGTCCACGCCGACCATCCGCACCACGTACGGGAGGACCACCAGGACCAGCACGCCCAGGGAGGCCAGGCTGAGCAGCCGGATCGTGCGGGCGTACGGACCGGCCGCGTGCCGCCTGGCCAGGAGCAGTCCGGCGACCGGCATCGTCAGGAAGGCCACGAACGCCGCGTACCTGTGGATGCCACCGGACATCGACAGCGGCACGCCCGGCTCGTCGGTGGGGAAGGCGCCGATCAGCAGCATGCACAGGCCCCAGATTCCGACCAGCAGGGCCGCCGCGCGGTCCTCGCCCCGCCGGGCCAGTATGGCCCCGATGATCGTCGCGGCGGCGGCGAAGAGCGTGAGCGACAGGGGAAGCAACCAGCCGTCCGCCTCGAACGCGTACTCGCTGATCACCGTGTGCACCGGGTCGAGACCGGTGACCACGTGCAGCCCGAGCATCGTGACCGCCCCGGCGCCGATCGCCGCGTAACCGCCAAAGATCATCGCAGATCCCGTGAACGCCTGACTTCCCATGCCTCAACGATGGCGGCGATCAAGATTCCGGAATATCGGAGAGAGCCCCCTGACGTCCCTGAACGGTCCCGTAAGGATCTCGGGGCCAGGTGGTGCCGTCCTCCCGGGGACGGTCCCCGCGCCATCTCCCTGACCTGCGCGAAGACCCGCGATGGTAGGGCGGTCCTCATCAGGGTCGCCCTCGGGGTGAGGCCTGCCTCCCGCGGGCACGCCGCCCGTCGAGAAGCGGTCACGATCATGCCCGGCAGTAGGCAGAGGGGGGCGAAGATCAGGCTGACGCCCGCGGCCCCGTGACGGAACGCGTCAGGATTGGTGAGAGTGAACATGGCTCGGAAACTACGTACTGCGCCCCTCACCGTCATCAAGGCCCGCCTTGGCCCGCAATCCCCCCAAAGATGGATGTCAACCGCGCTCCCCGCCCCTTACCCTCACGTCATGCCGCACCCCCCTCCCCCCGCGTCATGAGCCGCCCTTTCCCGCCCACCGCCGTCGACTGGCTGGTCGCGGCGGTCATGGCCGTGTTCGGGCTCGCCGAGGAGCTCAGTGAGCGCACGTCGGCCTTCGAGCACGAGCAGTCCCCATGGTGGCTGGTCGCGGTGCTGGCCGCGGCGGCACTGGTGCTCGTACGGCGCCGTGCCCCGTTCACGGTCCTGACCGTCTACTCGCTGGCGAGCGCGGTGAGCTTCGCGTACTTCGGCGACCTCGCCGCCGCCTGGCAGTTCTACACCCAGCTCATCCTGCTGTTCACCCTGGTCAGCGAGGCTCCTCCGCGAGAGCTCAGGACCGTGGGCGGGCTCGTGGTCACCGGGCTCTTCATCGGGTCGATGATGCTGGCCGTCGACCAGGACTTCGGCCCGGGGGACATGGCGGTGGCCGTGGTGATGGCCTCGATCGCCGGCGGCACGGGCTTCGCCGTGTGGCGGCACCGGCAGGTCGCGGTCCAGGCGCGAGAACGCGGCGAGCTGCTCGCCCGCAAGGCCGTGGCCGAGGAGCGCACCCGGATCGCCCGCGAGCTGCACGACGTGGTCGCCCACAGTGTCAGCGTCATGGTCATGCAGGCCGGCGCGGCCAGGCTGATGCTCCGCCCCGACCAGTTGGCCGAGCGCGAGACGCTGACCGTGGTGGAGGAGGCCGGCCGCGAGGCGGTCGAGGAGCTCCGCCGGATGCTCGGCCTGCTGCGCACCGACTCCAGCGAGGACGGGCTGGCCCCGCAGCCCAGCCTGGCCCGGCTGGAGGACCTGGTGGAGCAGGTACGCGCCGCCGGGCTGGAGGTGGAGCTGGCCGTGCGGGGCGAGGCCCGGCCGCTCCCGGCCGGGCTGGAGCTGTCGGCCTACCGGATCATCCAGGAGGCGCTGGCCAACACGCTCAAGCACGCGGGCCCGGCACGCGTCACGGTCACCGTCTCCCACCTGCCGCGTACGCTCAGCCTGGAGGTCGTCGACGACGGCCCCAGAAACGGCCACGTCGGGCCCCAGGGCGCCGGGCACGGCCTGATCGGCATGCGGGAGCGGGTCGCGCTCTTCCACGGGCGGCTCGCCACCGGGCCGCTGCGGGACGGCGGTTACGGCGTCAGTGCCTCGTTCCCGCTGGCGGTGCGAGCCACCGGGGAGGAACCCGCCGGTTGAGCGGGAGACCGTGCACGGCCTGGTCCGTCCCGGCGAGCACCGGGATCAGTAGGCGAAGAACACCGTCTCGCCGTCACCCTGGAGGCGGACGTCGAACCGGTGGGACCGCTCCCCCTCCGGCGTCGCGACGAGCGTGCTCCGGCGCGACGGGTCCACCTCGGCGGGGAACCGCGCCTCCGCGGTGAGATAGACCCGGGTCCAGACCGGCTTGAGCAGGCCGCGCGCGAAGATCAGCAGAGGGATGTAGCCGTCGGGCCTGGCCGTGCGGAAGCGATAGGAGCCGTCGGCCCCGGTCTCGCAACGACCGAACAGCCCCGGCTGGCAGATCTCCAGCAGCGCGTCGGCCACCGGCTCGCCCGCACCGTCCAGCACCCGGCCACGCAACTCGATCGCGTCCGGATGGTCCTCCGGCACGACGAGGGGCCCCTCGGCGTACGGCAGCGCGTACCCGAAGAACGGGCCCACGGTCTGCGACGGGGTCTGCGACATCACTCCTCCTCAAACGGGGTCGCGCCCAGCACGACGTCCCAGCGGTAGCCGAGCGCCCACTCGGGCTCGGTGACATCCAGGTCGAAGGCGGAGATGAGCCGTTCGCGGTCCTTGGGCTCCGGGACCGACTGGAAGATCGGGTCGTAGGCGAACAGCGGATCGCCGGGGAAGTACATCTGGGTGATCAGACGCTGGGTGAAGGCGGTGCCGAACACCGAGAAGTGGATGTGCGCCGGACGCCAGGCGTTGGGGTGGTTACGCCAGGGGTAGGACCCCGGCTTGATCGTGACGAACCGGTAGCGGCCCTCGGCGTCGGTCAGGCAGCGGCCGAACCCGGTGAAATTGGGATCGAGCGGGGCCGGGTGCTGGTCCACCGGATGGGCGTACCTGCCGGTGGCGTTCGCCTGCCAGACCTCCAGCAGCGTGTTCGGCACCGCCCGGCCCCGGCTGTCGAGGACCCGGCCCGTGACGATGATGCGCTCGCCGATCGGCTCGCCCGCGTGCTGCCTGGTCAGGTCGTGGTCCAGCGGCCCGACCGGCCTGTGGCCGTAGACCGGGTCGAGCAGCTCCGCCGCCTCGGGATCGAGGGCGGGTCGCACCGGCGGGTACGAGGGGGCGCGGAGCAGGGTGCTGAGATAGCCGGGGGTGAGGTGGTGCGGGTGCGGATCTGTGCGGGTCACGGGCGGGCTCCGAAATCGAAGGGCAGGCCGACGTAGTTCTCCGCGAGCGTGGTCGCGGCGGCCTCTGAGGAGGTGACGTAGTCGAGATGTGAGGTCTGCAGGCGCCGCCCGTAGGGGTCGTCGGCGTCGAAGGTGTGCAGCAGCGTGGTCATCCACCAGGAGAAGTGCTGGGCGCGCCAGACCCGCTTCAGGCAGCTGTCGGAGTAGGCGTCCAGTAGGTCGTTGGAACCCGTCGCGTAGAACTCGGCCAGGGCCGCGGTCAGCAGCCGGACGTCCGCGACCGCCAGGTTGAGCCCCTTGGCTCCGGTGGGCGGCACGATGTGGGCGGCGTCCCCGGCGAGGTAGAGGTTGCCGTGGCGCATCGGCTCGGCGACGAACGAGCGCATCGCCGACATGTCCCTGGAGATGATCGGCCCCTCGGCCAGCGTGAACCCGGGGACCGTCTCCAGGCGTGCCCGCAGCTCGGCCCAGATCCGCTCGTCCGGCCAGTCGTCGAGCGAGGCGTCCGGGGGAACCTGGAGGTAGAAGCGGCTGATCTCCTCAGAGCGCATGCTGTGCAGCGCGAAGCCCCGCTCGGTATGGGAGTAGATCAGCTCCTTGGCCGACGGAGGGACCCGCGCGAGGATGCCGAGCCAGGCGAAGGGGTAGTCCCGTTGGAAGACCGTCAGGACGCCCTCGGGGATCGACCGCCGTGAGACGCCGTGGAAGCCGTCGCACCCGGCGATGACGTCGCAGTCGAGGCGTTCCCCCTGGAAGGTGAGGTAGGGGTTCCTCTCCAACGAGTGCAGGGCGACGTCCGGGACGTCGAAGAGAATCTTCCCTCCGTCGGCCAGTCTGCGGGCGACGAGGTCCTTGACGACCTCCTGCTGGCCGTAGACGGTGATGGCCCGGCCGGGAACGAGCTCCTCGAAGGGGATGCGGTGCCCGGCCCCGCCGTACCGCAGCTCGATGCCGTGGTGCGGCAGCCCCTCGGCGCGCATCCGGTCGCCGACGCCCGCCTCGTTGAGCACGTCCACCGTGCCCTGCTCCAGCACTCCGGCCCGCACCCGCTGCTCGATGTAGTGCCTGCTCCGTGCCTCAAGGACCACCGAGTCGATGCCCCGCAGGTGGAGCAGATGGGAGAGGAGCAGCCCGGCGGGGCCCGCTCCGATGATCCCGACCTGAGTTCGCATGCGTCGAGCATTCCGCACCGTCCACCCCCCGCACGCGTCACTCTTCCGCTCAGCGGAAATCTTTCAGCGCTGGAGGGCGGCGAGATCTCGGGAGAGCGCCCCGGCCGCGGTCCGCACGGCGGATGCCAGCCGGCGCGGGTCGGCGTTGTGCCGCCAGGCCACCAGTGACAGTGCCGCCACCACCCGGCCGCCCGCTCCCCGTACCGGCACCGCGACCGAGCAGGTGCCCACCGACATCTCCTCCTGCGTGCAGGCGATCCCGGTCCGGCGGACCTCCTCCAGCTCGGTACGGAGCCGCGTGGGGTCCACCACCGTGTTGGGCGCGTGCGGGGTGAGCTCCCCGGCGAGCACCCGCTCCACCGTCTCCGGGTCCGCGAAGGCCAGCAGGACCTTGCCGACCCCGGTCGCGTGCAGCGGCAGCCCTCCGGCCACCCGCGAGACGACCGGCACGGAGGTGGGCCCGCGCAGTCGCTCCACGTACAGCGCCCGGTCGCCGCGGAGCACCGCGAGCTGCACGTTCTCGCGGGTCGCGGCGTAGAGGTCCTCCATGTACGGCAGGGCGAGCTCACGCAGCTCCCGCGGTTCCGCCGCCTGGGCACCGATCTGCCACAGGAGCATCCCGACCCGGTAGGAGCCGTCGGGGAGCCGCTCCACGAAGCCGCCCGCCACCAGCTCCCCGACCAGCCGGTGGCCGGTGGCGGGAGGCAGCTCGGCCCGGCGGCAGATCTCGGTGAGCGTCAGCCTCACGTCTCCCGGCAGGAACGCGCCGAGGATCGCCATCACCTTCCCGGTGACCGTGGGCGCTCTCACGCGTCCCGCTTCGGCCGCCGAGGCCTAGGAGGCGGAACCCAGGCGGGCGGCCAGGATCCCGGCGCGGGCGAGCTGCACCTCGCGAGCTTTCTTCGCGGCGTAGCCCAGCATCGGCCTGACCCAGGCGTGCACCACAAGGATGTCTTCAACCTCGGTTCCCCCGTCCTTCTCGCTGAGAGTGAACCGGTACTCCAGACGCACCCCGCCGGGACTGTCGACCTCGCCCTCGACGGTCCGCGGCGTGTTCCGCAACGTCACCTTGATCATGTTGTCGTACTTGACGACGCCGAGGAACTTGAAGCGTTCCACCGAGGTGTAGCGGGTCTCGGCCTCCCCCTGCTCGATGTCCTTGACCGCGACCACCATGGGCGAGAGCCCTATGTAGCTCTGCGGCTGGCTCAGGTGGGCACGGAGCGCCTCCGGAGTGTTACGGACGTGAAAAGTATTACGAAGCGTGACCTTTGGCATGCTCTGTCCCCGCTTGAAGATCTTTATTGAGAGACACTAGCGGGTTCCGCCATGTACCAGCGAGCATGTTGTTCACCTCGGGTGAGGGAATCGAGCCTGCGAGGCAACTCGCGCCGGGAGAAGGGGTCCGCGGCGGCGTTGCGGATGTGGATGCCCACCGCGTAGATGTCCCTGACCTCCATGAGAGTGGAGTATCCCGGCCAGGAACGCAGATCGCTGCCGTACGCGTCGGCGAACGCGTCCACGTCGGCGGCGGTCAGTCCGAAGCGCCGCTGGCCGTGGTAGGTGTGGACCAGGTCCCACTCACGGGGGCCGACCGCGACGCCGTCCCAGTCGCAGAGCACCACATGGCCGTCCGTGCAGCGCAGCAGGTTGTCGATCCAGGCGTCACCGTGCAGCAGCACGGGCTCGTCGTCCACGCCGAGGTCCAGCCAGCGCTCCGTCAGCTCCGCGATGCGGTCGCGCAGCCAGGCCCGCTGGCAGGGGGTGAGCTCTTCGGAGCGGTCCACCGCGCGGCGCACCTCGCACAGCGGGTCGACGAACCGCCGCAGAGCCATCGGCGGCACCGGCAGCAGGTGCAGGCTGCGCAGGATCTCACCCAGCTCCGTGGTGGTGGGGCGGCCGCTGGCCGGCACGTAGTGCCAGAACGTGACGACCCTGCCCTCGTGTACCACGGGCTGCTCGGAGATCTCATCGGCCGGACGCACCGCGGGGAACCCCTGCTCGGCGAGCCAGCGGGCCACCGCGAGGACCAGCGGCAGCCGGGTCAGCGCGTTGGGCGCGGTGGCGATCCTGACCACGATCTCGCTACGCAACTTGAAGACGGCGTTGCTGCGCACCCGCAGCAACTCCGCGTCCCGGTGATCGATGCCGAGATCCTCGCAGACCTCCCGCAGGACGGTGAAGGCCTCCTCGGCGAGCGACCCCATCAGCTGACCGGAGCCGCGCCGGTGACCAGGTCGTTCAGGCGGCGCACCGCCGCCGCCCTATGCCTGGTCTGCGGCACCTCCGAGAGCAGCGCCCTCGCGCGGTTGAGCACGATGGAGGTGCGGTGCTCCTGCGGGACCTGAAGCAGTGCCTTCTCCGCCAGATGGCAGGCGTCGTCGACCTTGCCGTCGCGGACCAGGTGCGCCGCCTGGTCGAGCAGGATCAGCACCGGGTCGATGGCGTACGGTTCCGAAGGGCTGGTGGGCCCCGGCTTCCAGTCGACATCCTCACCCAGCTCGATCAGGGTGCCGATCCGGTAGAACTGCAGCCGCCGCTCGGAGAAGCGGAAGGCCAGGTGGTCGTGGCCCTCGGGAGGCATCCTGGCGAAGATCCGCTCCGCCTCGGCCAGCGCGACCCTGGCCGCCTTGTGCTCGCCCATCCGGGCCAGTGCCCGCGCCTCGGCCGCCGCGCCGAGCGCCGCCGGGGAACTGGGCGCGTTCCCCGCGAGCATCCTGGCCTCGCGCGCCAGCCGCACGGTCTCGGCCAGGTCTCCGTAGTAGTACGGCAGCATCGCCTGCTGTGCCCGGACGAGGGCGCGCAACCGCACGTCACCCATGTCGTCGGAGGCGTTGCGCGCGGTGCCGTACCAGGCGTGGGCCTGGCGGGTGTCGCCGAGCTTCATCAGCGCGTCGGCCGACAGCAGCGCCAGCATGACCGTGGCGTTGAGCAGGCGGCGCTGGGCCATCGCGGGCTGACGGGTCAAGGAGAGCGTCCTGACGTCCGACAGCTCCAGCATGAGCCGGTAGAGCATCGGCACCGGCGCGCTGCTGATGTACTCGCGCCGGTAACGCAGCACCTGCTCGTCGAGCCGGTCGAGCTGCTCCTCGGAGACGGTGGAGATGGCGAGCGTACGGTCCAGGTCCTGACGGGTCCGCTCCACCTCGGCCAGTAGCCGGCCCGTCATCACGGACCGCGAGCCGAGCAGAGCGTGGTGGAACAGCGCCCGTCGCTCGATGTCGTCTTCGGACCGTTCCCGCTCCTCGGCCTGGTAGGGCGAGCGTCCCTCGCCGCCGGAAACGACCACGACCTTGGCGCCTCCACCGTCCTCGCAGTAATCTCCGGCCAGGCCCAATCTGACGGCGTTCGCGCGGTACAGTCGGGCCAGCAGATCAATGGTCTGCGGGCGCGGTCTGGCCCGGTTGTTCTCCCAGGCGTTGAGCAGGTCGATGCTGGCCCGCGCCTCGCCCAGGCTCTGGCGCTCACAGAGCTCTTCCAGCTCCTGAACGGACTGCCTGGCCGACCATCCCCTGGCCAGGCGGTGTGCCTTGAGCAGGCTCACCCCGCAGCAGCCGTGGATGGCCTGCGCGGTCTGCCAGTGGGTCCACTGCCTGGACGCCGCCTGCTCGCGCCAGCGTCGCGCACATGCGGGCGAGTGCTCACCTCGGGCCACGGCGTCCCTCTCCCGGTCGCTGTTTACACAACATTAACAAGGGCGCACCACAGCGTAAACGCGTCCGTGCGCCGGATTCCCTTTATTCGCGGTTTCTCCACGGAACATCCATGACTTTCCGGTCTATTCCACTGATCCCGAGGGGGTTTGCGGAAGGACCGATTGCCTCAAGTGCCATGAAACCGCACTCTGCAAAGAGGCAAGTCACGAGTGTCCGCCAGGAGTGATCCGGATGATGGCAGAACGCGGCGAGGCCGTCGACCACCTGCGTCGGTTGGCAGCCCAGTTGGAGGCACACGCCTTCCAGGTACGCCTGAGGTCGGCAGCGGGGCTTTATCCAAGGCTCCATGTGATCAACCCGATGGCCCCCGCCAGGAGCGAGGACGTGCTGGCCGCCCATGAGGACGACGGCGAGTGGTGGTTCTGGTTGTCCTGGGCCGGTCGCATCGGCCACGCGGAGGACGTCGCCACGGCCGCGGAGCGTGTGGCCAGTGTTCTTCATGTGATACGGAGATAGGTGATTCTTGGGGCTGACATGGGTAACACCCGGTGATCCAGCCCAGAATGGAGCGGCATCGTGAAAAGGATCCTGGTCGTGCAACGCCCCCGTCCCCCCCGCAGGCCGGTACCGCTCGACCTGCGCAGCCCCTCGGGCCGTACGCTCCCTTTCTGACCGTCGGCAAAGAGACCTTCCCCGTACTCTCAGGGGGAGGTCGGGGCGACCGGCCTTCCGTCCCGGACGGGCTTGCAAGGGGCTTTCAAGCGTTCTGCAGGCGGTTCGGTAGACCTTATGCGCATGAACAGCGCCCCTTTCGCCTTCAGTGTCAGTGTGGTCGTTCCCGCTATGAACGAGGCTGAGAACCTCCCCCACGTCTTCGCGACCCTGCCATCCTGGATCGACGAGGTGATCCTGGTCGACGGCAACTCCATCGACGACACGGTGGCCGTGGCCAAGGCCCTCCGGCCCGGACTGCGCGTCGTCAGGCAGACCGGAAAAGGCAAGGGCAACGCTCTCACCGAGGGTTTCGCCGCCGCGACCGGTGACATCATCGTCATGATCGACGCCGACGGATCGACCGACGGCAAGGAGATCCACGCCTTCGTGACCGCGCTGGTCGAGGGCGCCGACTTCGCCAAGGGCTCGCGCTGCGCCCCCGGCGGAGGATCCGACGACATCAGCCCGATCCGCTCGCTCGGCAACACGGTGCTGACCAAGATGACCAACCGGCTGTACGGCACCCGCTACACCGACCTGTGCTACGGCTACAACGCCTTCTGGGCCCGCCACCTCGACGCGCTCGACCTCGACTGCGACGGCTTCGAGATCGAGACGCTGATGAACATCCGCGCCGCCCAGGCCGGACTCGTCATCCGCGAGGTCCCCAGCCACGAGCGCAGCCGGATCCACGGCACCAGCAACCTGCACGCCGTCCGCGACGGCCTTCGGGTGCTCCGCACCATCCTCCGCGAGCGCGAGGGCCGCGTCGGCGGCGCCCGGCTCCACCGGGAACAGGTCGCCGCCTGACCCCCTCGGCCGGCTCGGCACTTCCGAGAACGGCGACCGGACGGCAACGCCGTCGGCCTGCTGGGCCCGTGAATTCGTTCGACCGCCGGGCCGGCGGCTGCCACGATGAACCTGATGTTCCGAGCGTAGTAGCACATCGATTCCGCCAAGGGGATGGTCGCCGACCACCCCCCAGTCATCGATGTGCGAAACCAAGGACTCATCATGCAAATTCACGAATACGCGAGCGTTGACGCCATCGGCCTCCGTGACCTGATCAAGGCGGGCGAGGTCACCGCCACAGAGGTCGAAGCCGTCGCCCGAGAGGCCATCGCGATCGCGGACGCCGAGCTGAACGGGCTGGCGCTCCCCCCGTTCGATCCCGCGCTCGGCCACGTTGTGGACGGCCCCCTGGCCGGGGTGCCGTTCCTGATCAAAGACCACGGGCCGGTGGCCGAGGGCGTGCCGTTCTTCCTCGGCAGCCGGGCACTGCCGGGCATCCCCGCCCAGCGCGACACCGACCTGATGACCCGCTTCAGGGCCGCCGGGCTGGTCACGCTCGGCCTCACCACCGTGCCGGAGATGGTGCTCAGCTTCTCCACCGAATCCCTCAGGTACGGACCCACCCGCAACCCCTGGGATCGTGATCGCGGCGTCGGCGGATCGAGCGGCGGCGCCGCAGCCCTGGTCGCGGCCGGTGCCGTCCCGCTCGCGCATGCCAGCGACGGCGCCGGGTCCATCCGGATTCCCGCGTCCTGCTGTGGGCTGGTCGGGCTCAAGCCGAGCCGGGGCCGGGTCCCGTGCGGTCCCGGCATGGGCGAGCCGATGCTCGGCATGGCGTACGAGTTCGGGCTCACCCGCACCGTCCGCGACGCCGCCCACCTGCTTGACGCCGTACACGGGCCTGGCGTCGGCGACAAGTACACCGCGCCTCCCCCGAGCGGCCGGTACGCCGGCGAGTTGGGCGTTGACCCCGGCTCACTGCGGGTGGCGGTGACCACCGAGGCCTGGTCGGGGGCGAAAGTGGACGGCGAGGTGGCCGCGGCGGTCGTCCAGGTCGGGCACATGCTGGAACGGCTGGGCCATGCTGTCACTTTCGGCCGTCCCGAGCTCGACTGGGACGATGTGCTGGCGAGCGCGATGGCCGAAGGCGTCGCGATCGCCTCGATGTTGCTGCGAGCGCCCCGGCAACCCGACCCCGACCACCTGGAGGCGGTCTCCCGGCAGTTGATGCGAGTGGCCGGCGCGTACACGGCGATGGACATGATGAACGCCTTCGACGCGCAGAACCGAGTGACCCGATCGGTGGCCATGTTCCTCACCGGGCACGACCTGCTGATCACCCCGACGCTGGGACGCCTGCCCGCGCCCCACGGCACCCTGCGCTACAACGACCCCGGTCACACTTTCGCCACGTGGCTGGACTCGCTGTTCGACTACGGGCCGTTCACGATGGTCTTCAACGCCTCCGGCCACCCGGCGATCAGCCTGCCACTCTGCCAGAGCGAGAATGGGTTGCCGATCGGCGTCCAGCTCATCGCCCCGTACGGCCGCGAGGACCTGCTGTTCCAGATCTCCTCCCAGCTGGAACAGGTCATGCCCTGGCACCGGCGAACCCCCGCCTTCTTCGTCGGGAGGAGTTGACCGGCGGCGCGGCCGTCGCTCCTGATCGGAAGTGCCTTCAACCGCCGGCTGTCCGGCACCGGAATCCGTTCCAGCGGACCGGCGAGCGCGAGTTCCGAGTAGATGCCCGGGACGCGGCGACGGCGGCCGGCCCGGCCGGTAAGCGAGCCGGTGCATGGAGCCGCGGCGGCAGGCCGGTCTCGAGCAGGACGCGCGCCCCGGCAGACGGGCGCTCCCGTACGGACCTTTCCCCGGCCTTCAGGCCGGG
>NZ_JBEXUE010000317.1:0-12040 GCF_040614275.1 Streptosporangium sp. NPDC006013 | reverse complement strand
TTCTGTCCTGAGACACCCTGGCCCGCCTCTCACGGGTCAGGCCTCCCGCTTCACCGCCGGTCGCCGGTCGCCGGTCGCCGGTCGCCGGTCGCCGGTCGCCGGTCGCCGGTCGCCGGTCGCCGGTCGCCGGTCGCCGGGAGAGCCCTACCCCGAACCCGCGCGTGGCGTTCAGTGCAGGCCGAGCCTGGCGAGCGGCTCGACCAGTTCCCTCTCCTCGTACGACAGGTGGGACAGGAGCGTGTCGGTGAGCAGGTCCATGGCCGCCCGCAGTTCCTTGTGACCGTCCGGCCGGCCGACGAAGGCGACCAGCGCCCGGTCGACGCCTTCGAGGACCTCGTGGATGGCGTGGTGCTCCTGCTGGAGGCGGTCGACGACGGGCGTGAGCCTGGGGTCCGAACGGCGCAGGTGCGGGAAGAGGCTCTGGTCCTCCAGGGTGTGGTGGGTCGTGACGACGCGGCAGTAGGACTCGCAGTACGTGCCGACCGTCCAGTTGTTCTGGCGCATCGTCATCGTGTTGATGTGCGAGCGTGCGGCACCGGGATCCATGGCACCGGTGGTGACCTGGTCGACGAGCCCGCGAATCTCGGTGAGCTCCTTGCGAAGGTGGTCGTGGATGTCGACGAGGTGCTGTCCGGCCGCCCGCTGCCGGGCGGTGTAGGTGCGATCCGGGTCGGGATCAGGACCTGTCGGACGGGTGCTCTCGTCCCAGACCTGGACGTCGGCGAGCCGGACACCGTCGTCCGGGGTGGGCGTGACCCCCAGGGCGGGAACCGCGCCCCTGACCTGGGCGGGCGAGGTGCCGGTCGTTGACGTGCCGCCGACCCGGACGGGCGGGACGACGGCCGCCGACGTGCCGCGTACCTCGGCGTCGGCGGCCCCGGACCGGTCGGCGGCGGACGGCCCCGAACCGCCGCGCTCGGCCTCGACGAGTTCGCGGACGCCGGGAACGACCTCGGCGGCGAAGCGCCGGATGTCGTCGGGGTCGTCGCTCGCCAGGATGTAGGCGCTCATCCCCTGGGTGAGGGTGAGCTCGGCGAGTTGCTCGGCCCAGACGTGCGCCGGCCCCTGGAGGAAGTCGCCTCCCGAGCCGGTGAAGGCGCCGGAGATGTTGTACAGGCGCCGGACGTCACCGGGTGAACGTCCCGCATCGACCGCGGCCTCGTCGATGGCGGCGTTCATCGCCGGGAGCGCGTCCAGGGCGGCGTAGGCGCTGCTGGGCAGCCAGCCGTCCGCGAGCCGCCCGGTCAGGTCGAGCATCCGCCTCTTGTAGGCCCCCAGCCAGATGCCGACGTCGTGGGCGGGTGCCGGGCCGGGGTGGGCTCCCCAGACGCGATGATACCTACCGTCGACCCGTACGGACCCGCCGCCGGTCGCCCAGACGGCCCGGATGACCTCGATGCCCTCCTTGAGGGCGTCGACCCCCTGCGCCGCGTTCAGCCGGGGGCCGCCGACGGCGGCGATGGCGTCCCAGAAGGCACCCGCCCCGAGCCCGAGCTCGACCCGGCCGCCGCTGAGGATGTCCAGGGTCGCGACGCTGCGGGCCAGCACCGCCGGCGGGCGCAGCGGCAGGTTCGCCACGTTCGGCGACACCCGCACCGTCGAGGTGCTCGCCGCGATGACCGACAGCAGCGTCCAGGTGTCGAGGAACCGCGCCTGGTACGGATGGTCCTGCACGGTCACCAGATCCAGGCCGACCTGCTCGGTGAGCTGGGCGAGCGCGACGACCCGCTGAGCCTGCTCGGCGACCGGGGTCAGGAAGGTTCCGAACAGCAGCTCGTGCCCGTAGTCGGCCATGTCTCTCCTTGGAACGTCATGTCGGATGTGCGGCACCATGGCACGACAGATCGTATTTAAAACAGATAGATTGTCAAACAGAAGGTCTTTTTCACCTTTAGTACTGATAATCTGGCGACATGCCCGCAACCCAACGTCCCGGCATGGAGACCTCGGACGCCCTGGACAGCGACCTGGGCTGGACCCTCGGGGTGGTCTTCCGCGCCTACGTCAGGACGGCGAACGCGCTGGTCAGCCACCTTCCCGGCGGGCCCAGGGGCTACCAGGTGCTCACCGCGGCCGCCCAGGAGCTCCCCGGCGGCCAGGGAGCGCTGGCGCAGCGCCTCGGCGTCGACAAGACGGTCATGACCTACCTGCTCGACGACCTGGAGCAGGCCGGCCTGGTCGAGCGCCGGCCCGACCCCGCCGACCGGCGCAACAAGCGCATCGTCGCCACCGAGCGGGGCAGGGCGACCTGGGCCGACACCCAGACCCGGCTCGAACACGCCGAGGAGCACGTCCTGGCACCGCTGGACCCGGCGGACCGCTCCGTCTTCCGCGAGCTGCTGAGGAAGCTGGCCATCCAGGCCAACACCCTGGACCCGGTGCACGACACCTGCCGGCTCGTCGCCGAACTGGCCCCCGACACCACTCCCGCCAAGCCCCGCCGCGCCCCCCGCCGCTGAACCCAGGCCTCCATCCACGCCGAGGCTGACCTCAACGAGGCCTGAGTACGGCATCTTTGACGGGCGTTCCGACCGGGACGCGCACCGTGTCAGGAAACCGTGTCAGGAAAACGCCGCGGGCCTGCGCCCGAAGGCATTGAGCGCAGTGGCGGCGAGAGCCAGGGCGAGGCCGGCGACGGAGGCGGCGGGGACGCCGAGGAGGGCCAGGGCGGTGGCCGTGACACCGGCCGGGCCCCACGTCCAGACGGGGACCATGCGGGGTGTGCCGCCCCGGCGGCGGTGCCAGGCCTCGGCGGCCATCGGGACGACGAGCGGGGGCAGGGCGGCGGCCAGCGCCGAGAGCCAGGGCAGGAGATAGAGGTCGAACCGGAGGACGGCCAGCAGCGTGCCGGGGACGGCGACGGTCAGCATGGCCGCGGTCCTGGAGAGGCCGGGCCTGACCGACCTGATCGCCAGAGCGCCGGAGTAGGTGGTGGTCAGGCTGGGGGCGAAGACCGCCGCGGTGACGAAGAGGTTGCCGAACGCCGCGATGTCACCGGTGCCCGCCAGCGTCGCGACCACGTCGGGCGAGCCGGTGCGCAGCCACACCCCGGCGCCGGCCAGGGTCGCCAGCGACGCGGGGACCACCAGCAGCGCCACGCACACCAGCAGGTCCCGCCGCCCGGCGAGGCCGTGGCTGAAGTCCGGTGCCCGCAGCGCGAAGACGGCGACGTACCCGACCAGGACCGCCACGTCCGGCAGGATGCCGCGGACGTCGGCGGTGACCGGCAGCACGGGCGGGCTCAGCCTGATCACGCACACGGCGACCAGCGCGAGCGCCGCCAGCGTGGTGACGACCGCGATCCGGTTGCCCAGCCGGCCGGAGGCGTAGGAGGCGGCCAGGACGGCGGCGGCCAGCAGCACCGCGCCCACCGGTCCCGGCAGGGAGGTCACGGTGCCGAGCGAGGCACCGCCCAGCCCCACGTTGAAACCGTTCCAGCCGATCATGGCCAGGGTGAGCAGGACGCCCACCGCGGTGCGGGCGGCCGGGGAGAGATAGGTGGGCGCGACATCCGTCAGCGTGCCGCCCTCGGCGCGGGACGAGCCCAGGCCCAGCATGCCCTGGCCGTACAGGAGCGCGGCCATGAGCGCAGCGCCGAGCAGGACGGCGACGATCGGCACCGCCCCGCCGTGGCGGTCGGCCATCGCCGCCCCCATGGTGAGCGTCGCCGGTGCGGCGCCCAGCCCGAGCCACGCCCCGGCCGCCCCGGTCCAGCGGCGGCCGGCCCGGCCCGGGGAGGACGGGGCCGGCCGGGAGGACGTCACGCCGGAGTGCTGTCGGCCTCGACCGGCGTCCCCTCCGGCCTCCCGGTTGCGCCTTCCGGCCTCCCGGTTGCGCCCGATGCTCCGGCGGATGCCTCGCCTGTACCGCCGGCTTCGGAGCCCGCGCCGCCGGATTTCCCTGCCTCGCCCTCCGCCGCGGCGGGCGCCGTGCCCGCGCGGTCGGGCGGCCCGTCGGCCTGCGCCTTCCTGGCGGCGCTGCCGCCGAGGTAGAGGGCGCCCAGGCGGGGGTCCTCGACCAGTTCCCTGGCCGGTCCCGAGATGTGCACCCGCCCCAGGTCCAGCACGCAGCCGATGTCGGCCATCTCCAGGGCGCGGCGGGCGTTCTGCTCGACCAGCAGGACGGCGACCCCGGTCTGGCGCATCAGGTCGATCTGCTCGAAGACGGTCGAGGTCGTCTTGGGGTCCAGGCCCATGGACGGCTCGTCCAGCAGAATCACCTTGGGCTCCAGCATGAGCGCGCGGGCGAACTCCACCTGCTTCTGCTGGCCGCCGGAGAGCAGGCCGGCGATGCTCGTCCAGCGCTCGCCGACCACCGGGAAGATCTCCTTGACCGCCTCGATGCGCCGTTTGAGCCAGGCCTTGTCCCGGACGGTGTAGCCGCCCAGGCGCACGTTCTCCTCGACCGTCATCTCGCGGAACACGCTGTGTCCCTGGAGCACGTGGGCCATCCCCTTGCCCAGGAGGTCCTGCGGCGAGGCGCCGGTGACGTCCCGGCCGCCGAGCAGCACCGAGCCCGAGCGCGGGACGAGTAGCCCGCTGGCCACCTTGAGCACCGTCGACTTGCCCGCGCCGTTCGGCCCGACCAGGCAGACCACCTCACCCGTGCGGACCGTGACCGACAGCCCGCGCAGCACCAGCGCCGCCCTGCCGTACCCGGCCTGGACGTCGCGCAGTTCGAGAACGGTCCCCGGCGGAGCCGGCATTTCAGACACGTCAGACACCGAGGTAGGCCTCCAGCACTCGGGGGTCGTTCTGCACGACCGCCGGCGGGCCCGCGGCGATGGGGGCGCCGCGGTCGAAGACGATCACGTGGTCGCACATCCCCATGACCATGTCCATGTTGTGCTCGACGACGAGGAACGTCCGTCCCTCCCGGTTGAGCTCGCGGACGAGGGTGACGATCCGCTCGATCAGCGCCGGGTTGACCCCTCCGGCGGGCTCGTCGAGCAGCACCAGCTCGGGGTCGCCCATGAAGACGGCCGCGAGTTCCAGCAGCTTCTGCTGCCCGTAGGAGAGGTTGCGCGCCTCGGCGTGCTCCAGGTGGTCGATACCGACCCGGCGCAGCCAGTGGCGGGCCCGCTCGACCTCTCCCCGGTCGTGGCTGCCGGCCAGCAGCTCGCGCAGCCGGGTGCGGCGCACCGCCACCAGCATGTTCTCCAGCACGGTCATCCGGGGGAAGACCCGGCAGAGCTGGAAGGTGCGGCCCAGCCCGGCGTGCGCGATGCGGTGCGGCGAGTAGCGGGTGATCTCCCTGTCCCCGTAGAGGGTCCGCCCGGAGTCGGGCCGGATCATCCCGGTGACCAGGTTGAAGAAGGTCGTCTTGCCGGAGCCGTTCGGCCCGATCAATCCGTTGATCTTGCCGTGCACCAGCTCGACCGTCGCGCCGTTCACCGCGGTCACGCCACCGAACGCCTTGGTCAGGCCCTCGGTGCGCAGCGACGTGCTCATCGGGCCGCCTCCTGCAACTCCGCCCGCTGTGCGGCGGTCTCCTCGCGGATCGACGTCTCCGGGGGCCGTCTCCGGCGCAGCAGCTTCGCGGCGGCCGGGATGATCCCCTCGGGCATGAACAGGACCACGAGCACCAGCACCAGGCCGGTCGCGGTCAGGTGGATCTGCGACTCGCCGAGCGCGACCAGGAAGTACTCCCCGGCCGGGGCCACGATGAGCGCGCCGAGCAGCGGGCCGAACAGGTAGCGGACCCCGCCGAGCAGGCTCATCAGCACCATGTAGGAGCCGATCAGGATGGAGAAGACGAAGATCGGGTCGAGGCTGCGGAACCAGACGGCGTACAGGCCGCCGGCCAGGGCCACGAACAGCGCCGACAGCGCGTAGGCGGCGACCTTGAACGCGGCCGTCGGCACGCCGAGCGACTCAGCCTTGTCCTCATCCTCGCGGATGGCCCGCAGGCCGCTGCCGAACCGGGAGCGATCGACGAACCACCAGGTCAGCAGGGTCAGCGCGAGCAGGGCCAGGAAGAGGTAGAAGAACACCAGGTGCGCCTCGCCGCGGTTGAGCTCACGGAACGGCGTGGGCACCCGCAGGCCGGTGGAGCCGCCGGTCAGCGACCGCCAGCCCTGGACCAGCAGGTTCATCATGGAGACCAGGGCGATGGAGACGATCACGAAGGAGGCCCCGCGCACCCGGACCGCGGCGATACCGACCAGCACGGCGAAGAGCGCGACCGCGACGGCCGAGGCGAGCAGCGCGAGGATCCAGTTCCACTCGGCCCGGGTGATCAGCAGGCCGGTGCCGTACGCACCGAGCCCGAAGAACGCCGAGTGGCCGAGGGAGACGTATCCGGTGAACCCGCCAAGCAGGTTCCACGAGGTGGCCATCACCGCGTACATCACGGTGAGCACGCCCGCGTAGAGGAGATAGTTGTTGGGCGCCAGCCACGGGTAGGCCAGGGCGAGGAGCACCCCGAGCGCGACGAGCCCGGCCTTCGTCTTAGAACCGTTGCGCAAGGCGGCCTCCGAAGAATCCCTGGGGACGCACGACGAGGGTCAGGAAGAGGAAGACGTAGAACATCATCGTGGCCCAGGTCGCGTCGACGGTGACCAGCACCAGGCTCTCGATGACGCCGAGCATGAGCGCGGCGGCGGCGGCCCCCTGCACACTGCCCAGGCCACCGACGACGATGATCGCCATCAGCTTGCCGATCCAGGCCCAGTGCGCGGCCGGGAAGAACGGGGTTATCAGGGCGAGCACAGCGCCGCCGACCGCCGCGGTGGCCAGGCCCACCCCGAAGCCGTATCCGGTGACCCTGTCGGTCTTGATGCCCACCAGCCGGGCGGCCTGCGGGTGCTGGATGGTCGCGCGCAGGGACTGCCCGAAGCGGGTCATCCGCAGCACCACGAAGAGCAGGCCGAGGGTGAGCGCGGCGACGCCGAAGGCGATGATGCGGTCGTACGGCAGGTGGACCCCGCCGAGCGACAGCGACTTGGTGGCGTAGTCCATGCTGATCGACCGGTAGGAGCCGGTGTAGACGGTGCCGAGCACGCCCTCGATGATCAGAGCCATGCCGAAGGTGAGCAGCACCGACATCATCGCCATCGTGTCGGAGGCGAGCCTGGAGATCAGCAGCCGCTGGATCGCCACGCCCGCCGCGAAGAACAGCGGGACGGTGAGCGGGATGGTGAGCAGCGGGTCGAGCCCGAGGCGGACGTTGAGCGTGTAAGTGAGGTAGGCGGCGACGATGAGGAACGCCGGGTGGGCGACCATCACCACGCGCATGACTCCGAAGTACAGTGACAGGCCCGAGGAGAGCAGGGCGTACAGGCCGCCGGTCAGCACGCCCAGGACGAGTCCCTGCAGCAGGAGGGAGCCTGACGGCATCAGGTCACCAGTCCTTCTTGGGGAAGACCAGCTTGGTGGTCTGCGCCTTGGAACCCTCGGGCAGCACGATCTGGACCTTGCCGTCCACGTACTGCTGGATCATGTGCGCGGCCTCGGGGCGGCCCTTGTCGTCGAAGGAGAGCGGGCCGACGATGGTGTCGAACGTGCCCTCGCGGATGTGGTCCGCGAGCTTCGTCTGGCACTCCTCGGTCGGGTCGACGCAGCCAACCGCCTTGACCGCGGCCTCCACGATCTGGCCGACGGTGTAGCCGTTGGCCGCGTCCTCGTTGGCCTCGCCCTTGAACATCTCCTGGTAGCGCTTGACGAAGGCGTCGTTGCCGGGGAAGCCGGAGGTGAGCGACCAGCCCACGGGCGACAGGATGCCCTCGACCGCGCCGCCGACCGCCTCGGGGAACTCCTGCAGGGTGGGGCCGGTGGAGAAGGCCGCGAGCTTGGGCTGGGCGCCGAGTTCCTGCAGGGCGCGGACCAGGCCGACGGAGTCCTCGAACTGGGTGCCGCCGACCACGATGTCCGGCTTGGCGTTGGCGATCCGGGCGGCGATGGGGGCGAAGTCGGTGGTCTCCGGCGGGTAGACCTCGTCGGCCACGGTCTTGATGCCGGCCGCGGCGAGCTTGTCGCGCAGGCCGTAGGCGGTGCCCTGGGCGAACGGGTCGTCCAGGGAGGCGTACGCCGCGGTCTTGGGCCGCTTGTCCGCCGGGAGCGCCAGGATGTATTCGGCCAGGTAGTTGTAGTGGTCGCCGGCGATGGCCGGGGCGGCGTAGAACAGGTTCTTGAACCCCTGCTCGAAGACCTCCTTGGCGGCGCCCGCAGGCTCGACGAACAGCATGTTGTAGGACTCGGCGACCTCTGCGGCGGGGATCACCAGGCGGGTCGAGAACGGGCCGAACACCAGGTTGACCTTGTCCTGGGTGATGAGCGACTCGTAGTCGGAGACGACACGGTTGGGGTCGGAGGCGTCGTCCCGGAAGATCAGCTCGACCTTCCGGCCGAGGAGGCCGCCTGCCGCGTTGACCTGGTCGGCCCAGACCTCGTACCCTTCCCGCACACCCTTGCCCGGTTCGGAGAAATCGCCGGTCAGCGGCAGGGAGATGCCGACTTTGACCGGACCGGTGCCACCGCTCTCGGCGGTCGGCTCATCGCCGATGCCGCCGCAGGCGGAAAGGCCTAGAGTGCACATCGCTACCAAGGCAAGGCTTCTGAGGGCGAGGGGAGCCCTTACCATGTCGAACCCTCCAGAGCGTGGGTCGGTTTCGCCTTCGTAAGCGCTTTCGTAAGCGCTTTCGGTTACCATGGCACGCATTACAGCGACGTGACAAGGGGGTAATCCCGCGAATGGAAGAGCGCACAGCCATTCCGCGTCTGGTGGACGTCGCACGAGCCGCAGGGGTCTCGCTGGCGACGGCCTCCCGCGCGATGACCGGGAGCAGCGGCGTCAGCTCCGCGCTCGCGGCACACGTCCAGGCCGTGGCGGCCCAGGTCGGCTACGTCCCCAACAGCCACGCCCGAGCCCTCGCCGGCGGGCAGGCCTCCATGATCGGGCTGATCGTCCACGACGTCGGCGACCCCTACTTCGCCGAGATCGCCCGGGGCGTGCTGCGCGAGACCGAGAGCCGCGGCTACATGGCCATGATCAGCCAGACCGAGCGCGACCCGCGCGCCGAGCTGGCGCGCATCCGCACGCTGCGGGCCCACCGGGTCACCTCGATCGTCCTGGCCGGATCGGGATACGTCGAGGCGAGCACCGAGGTCGGTACCGCCGCCGAGCTCGCGTCCTTCAGCTCGGCGGGAGGCCGCGTGGCGGTGATAGGCCGCCACCACCTGCCGGTCGACGCGGTGCTGCCGGACAACCGCAACGGCGCGGAGACCGTCATGCGCCACCTGCTGGACCTCGGCCACCGCGACATCGGCGTGGTCGGCGGCCCGGCCAACCTCACCACCGTGGAGGACCGGCTCGCCGGCCTGCGGAGCGCCGCCGAGACGCACGGCCTGAGCTGGGAGGCGATCCCCGTCGTACACGGCGACTTCACCCGCGAGGGCGGCGCGTCTTCGACCGCGCAGCTGATGCGCGGGCACCCGGAGCTGACCGCGGTCATCGCGCTCAACGACCCGATGGCCGTCGGCGCGCTGTCCTGGCTGCTGCACGACGGCCGCCTGATCCCCGGCGAGGTCTCGGTCGCGGGCTTCGACGACATCCCGGTGGCCGCCGACGTCTACCCGGGCCTGACCACGGTCCGCCTGCCGATGATCGGCATGGGACGGCAGGCGCTCGAACTCGTCCTCAAGCCTCCCGCCGCCCGCCCCCGGCGCCGGCGCACCGGCCACGAGCTGGTCGTCCGCGCCTCCACTGGCCCGGCCCCCGCCAGGTCCGGGGCGGCCCGCCTCACCCGCTGAACCCGCACCGGCGTACCGGCCCGGCCGCGAGGGCGATTTCAGCCTCGAAGAAACATGTCATTGACGCAGCCGTAATCGTCTCCTACTTTCAGGGAAGCGCTTTCCGGGCGCCCCCCTCGACTGTTAGGTAGGCGGGATGCGGAAGTCCAAATGGTTCCTGCTGACAATCGTCGCCGTCCTCGTAGGCCTTCCCCAAGTGCCACAAGCAGCCGCTTCGTCCGCACGACCGGCGGCCGCGCGACTCGATGAACCGATCACCGATCCGATCCCGGAGGAGCCGATCACATCCGGGCTGGGATTGACCGTCGAAGAGTTCGCCTCATTCCCCAAGTCGGAGCCGACCCCGGCGCCGACCGACCCGCGACTGGTCCGCTGGGCCCGGATCAATCACATCGGCGAAATTCCGGATGGGTCTGGGCGCAAGTTTGTACCTGACCTAAACGGCAAGATGTACCTGCTCGAAAACGGCGCGCCGCACGTCTACCTCGATGTCGGCGCCACATTCGCCCCCGAGTTCTTCTCCGGCCGCGGCCTCGGCCAGGGATTCGGCTTCGCGACCTTCCACCCCGAGTTCCGGAAGAACGGCACGTTCTACACGGTCCACACCGAGCTGGCCTCGGCCACCGCGAAGACCCCGGACCTGACGCCCCAGCCGGGCACCCTGTACCACGGCATCGTGACCGAGTGGACGGCGGACGACCCGTCGGCGGGCACCTTCCAGGGGAGCCGCCGGGAGATCCTCCGGCTCGGGTTCGCGGGCCAGATCCACGGCATCCAGCAGATCGACTTCAACCCGACCGCCAAGCGGGGCGACAGGGACTACGGGCTGCTCTACGTCGCGGTGGGCGACGGCGGCACGGGCGTCCGCAACGACGAGCCCCAGAACCTGGCGCTGCCACACGGGAAGATCTTCCGGATCGACCCGCGGGCCGGGAACAGCGCCAACGGCAGGTACGGGATCCCTGCCGACAACCCGTTCGTCGGCAGGCCGGGCGCGCTCGGCGAGATCTATGCCTACGGGATGCGCGACCCGCACCGCTTCAGCTGGGACCCGGCGGGACGGCACCGCATGTTCCTCGGGCACATCGGCGAGAAGAGCGTGGAGTCGGTCTACGAGGTCCGCGCGGGCGCCAACTTCGGATGGAGCGAGCGCGAGGGGTCGTTCGTGTTCGACAAGGCCACCTCGAACCCCTGCGAGCGCCTCCGCCCGCTGCCCGCCGACGACGAGAAGTACGGCTACACCTACCCGGTGGCCGCCTACGACCACAACCCGCCGCCGGGCTGGAACTGCACCTCCGACGTCGGGCGCGGGATCTCGGGTGGCTTCGTCTACCGCGGCCACAAGGCGCCCGAGCTGCGCGGCAAGTATCTCTTCGGGGACATCGTCACCGGCCGCATCTTCTACACCGCCGAGCGTGAGATGCGCATCGGCGCCGAGCGGGCCCCGATCCACGAGCTCATGGTCTACGACCGGACGGGCAAGCGGGTCACGATGCGGGACCTGGCGGGTGACGCCCGGATCGACTTCCGGTTCGGCCGCGACACCGCCGGCGAGCTCTACATCCTGTCCAAGGCCAACGGCAAGATCTGGAAGGTCACCGGCACGCGGTGGTTCGCCGGCTGCGACGCCGGCCGCACCCGGGTGACCAACGTGACCCGGGCTGAGGACTGGGCCCCCGTCACCCCGGCGAAGTGGCGGTTCCCCGGGAAGGAGGTCGTCCTGGCCGAGGCCGGCCAGTCTCGCCCCGGCCCTCGCCGTCCCTTCGAGTACGCGGTGCTCTCGGCGGGGCCGAAGTTCGGCTCGGTCCGGTTCGACGGCGAGGTCAGGCTGGACACCCCCGTCGAGATCACCAATCGCGATGTGATCGTCGTGTTCGGCTACCAGAGCGACACCCAGTTCTACTACGCCCACCTGTCGACGGATAACACGATCTACCCGCACAACGGGATCTTCGCCGTGAACAACGCCGACCGGGTGCGGATCGAGGATCAGTGGGACGAGGTGCGCTCCAGAGGCGCCAGGCCCGCCGTCACCGACACGCAGTGGCACCGGATCCGGGTGAAGCACTGCGCCGACTCGGGGGAGATCGCCGTGTACGTCGACGGCGCGAAGTCTCCGCTGATGACAGCCGTCGACACCACGTTCACCTCCGGCAGGGTGGGCTTCGGGTCGTTCGACAACATCGGCCGGCTCCGCGGCCTCAAGGTCACCGGCACCCGGGTGGCCACCCCTACCGTGGCCAGCGCACCACTGCCGGCAAGGAAACGACGACGATCCATCTTGCGACTCC
>NZ_JBEXUE010000316.1:0-12074 GCF_040614275.1 Streptosporangium sp. NPDC006013 | reverse complement strand
CCGGCCCCCGGCGGGCCCCACGGCACCTCCACGGCCCCCGGCGAGCTCTCGCCGCCCTTCGACCGCCGGTGTGCCCTCGCGGCCATCAGGGCCTCGCTGACGCCGGGGTGTCCACCCGACCTCAGCGGACCTCGGCGATCACCTCGACCTCGACCGGCGCGTCCAGCGGGAGAACGGCGACACCGACCGCGCTCCTGGCGTGCCTGCCCGCGTCACCGAGCACCGCGGTGAGCAGCTCGCTGGCGCCGTTGACGACCTGCGGCTGGCCGGTGAAGCCCGGGGCGCTGGCCACGAACCCGACCACCTTGACGATCCGCACGATGTTCGACAGTCCTCCGGCCGCCGACGCGACCGCGGCGAGGGCGTTGAGCGCGCAGATCCTCGCGAGCTCGTAGGCGTCCTCGACGCCCACCTCGGCGCCGACCTTCCCGCTGGCCTTCAGCTTGCCGTCCACCACCGGAAGCTGCCCCGAGGTGTAGACGTGGTCACCGGAACGCACCGCCGGGACGTACGCCGCCAGCGGCGGCACCACCTCGGGCAGGGTCAGGCCCAGCTCCGCCAGCCTCTCCTCGGCCGTCACTGCTTGGGCCGCTTCAGGTAGGCGACCAGCTGCTCGGGGTTGGGCCCCGGCACGACCTGGACGAGCTCCCAGCCGTCCTGGCCCCAGTTGTCGAGAATCTGCTTTGTCGCATGTACCAGCAGCGGCACTGTCGAGTACTCCCATTTCGTCATGCGGGACACATTAGCGAGACGGCTCCCGGTGAGCGGCCCACTACGGGTCCGCGAGCGCCCGGCATGGCTCATGCCCGCCACCCGGTGCCGCCGGAGGCGGGCCGATGATCAGGGCGGTCCGCTGTGAGAATCTACATATTTACTTTCCGCATCCGATCGATTAGCGAGAGGGCCACGCACGGCTCCCCGGGCCGCGCCTCCGGCTTCGGCCGGGTTCGGCTTCGGGCCGTCCGGCCCACACCGCCTTGCTGACCAGCGTGATCGGCGAAAGAGGCTCCCCGGCCGCCCTCAGGGCAGGCGCCCGCTCCCGGCTCAGGCCCGCCGGGCGACCATGCCGTTTGAGGGCTACCGGGGAAGGCGCCGGAGAGTTGTCAAGTAACCGTTGGGTAGCCTTCGAAAGGTGAGAGCTCGCGACACCGATTGGGACGGCGTACGCCTTCACGTCGTCACCGGCAAGGGTGGCACCGGCAAGACGACGGTGGCCGCCGCACTCGCGCTCGCCCTCGCGGCGGGCGGCGACAAGGTCCTGCTGGTCGAGGTCGAGGGCCGCCAGGGGATCTCCCAGGTCTTCGACCTGCCGCCGCTGCCCTACGAGGAGCGCAAGATCGCCGTCGCACCCGACGGCGGGGACGTCTACGCGCTGGCCATCGACCCCGAAGAGGCGATGCTCGAGTACCTTGAGATGTTCTACGGCATGCGCAGGGCCGGCAGGGCACTCAGCAAGATCGGCATCGTCGACTTCGCCACCACCATCGCCCCCGGCTTCCGCGACGTCCTGGTCACCGGCAAGACGAGCGAGGCCGTCCGGCGCAAGGGCAAGGACGGCAAGAGGGTCTACGACGCGGTCGTGCTGGACGCGCCGCCGACCGGCAGGATCGTGCGCTTCCTCAACGTCACCAACGAGGTCGCGGGGCTGGCCAGGGTCGGCCCGATCAAGAACCACGCCGACCTGGTGAACGGCGTCGTCTCCTCTCCGGAGACCGCCGTGCACTTCGTCACGCTCCTGGAGGAGATGCCGGTCCAGGAGACCCTGGACGGCCTGAGCGAGCTCCGCACCGCCGGGCTCCCGCCCGGGGGGATCTTCATCAACATGGTCCGCGAGTCGCTGCTGCCCGACTCCGTCCTGGAGGCCGCCGCCGAGAACCGGTTCGACCCGGCGGAGCTGGTGCTCGGCCTCAAGGCCGCGGGACTCACCGACGGCGGCTCCGCCGCGGTCACGGTGGCCGATGCCCTGACCGAGGAGATCGCCGAGCACGCCCGCCGCACCGAGCTGGAGCGGGACGAGAGGCTGGCGCTGGAGGAGGCCGCACGCCCCCGCTACGAGCTGCCGTTGCTGGCCGACGGGGTGGATCTGTCCGGGCTGTACGAGCTGGCGGAATCGATCCGCACCCAAGGAGCAGCGTGAAGACCCCTCCGGTCCTCGACCTTGACGCGATCATCGACGACCCGCACACGCGGATCATCGTCTGCTGCGGTTCCGGCGGCGTCGGGAAGACCACCACCGCCGCGGCCCTGGGACTGCGCGCGGCCGAGCGCGGCCGTTCCGCCGTGGTGCTCACGGTCGACCCCGCGCGGCGGCTGGCGCAGTCGATGGGGCTCACCGAACTCGACAACACCCCCAGGCTCGTCGTGGGCGTCGAGGGCGAGGGCCGGCTGCACGCCATGATGCTCGACATGAAGCGGACCTTCGACGAGATCATCGAGGCGCACGCCGACCCCGAGCGAGCTCGCCAGATCCTGACGAACCCCTTCTACCAGTCCCTCTCGTCCAGCTTCGCCGGCACCCAGGAATACATGGCCATGGAGAAGCTGGGCCAGCTCCGGCGGTCGGACGACTGGGATCTGATCATCGTCGACACCCCTCCGTCCCGCTCCGCGCTCGACTTCCTGGACGCCCCCGAGCGGCTCGGCCGCTTCCTTGACGGCCGGCTCATCCGGCTGCTCATGGCCCCCGCCAAGGTCGGCGGGCGGAGCGCGTTCAAGCTGCTCAACGCGGGTTTCGGCATCGTCGCCGGAGCGCTGACCAAGCTGCTGGGCGCGCAGGTGCTCAAGGACCTGCAGACGTTCGTGTCCGCGCTGGACGCCGTCTTCGGCGGTTTCAGGGCGCGGGCCGACCAGACCTACCGGCTCCTGCAGGCCCCCGGAACGGCGTTCCTCGTCGTGGCCTCGCCCGAGCGCGACGCGATACGCGAGGCGTCCTACTTCGTGGAGAGGCTGGCCGAGGAGCGCATGCCCTTGGCGGGTCTCGTGGTCAACCGGGTGCACCGCTCGCCCGCGGCCGTGCTGTCCGGGGCGCGGAGCACCGCCGCCGCCGAAGACCTGGAGGCGCGCGGCGAGCACGAGCTCACCTCCGCCGTACTGCGGCTGCACGCGGACCGGATGCAACTGGCCGCTCGCGAGCAACGCGAGCAGGAGCACTTCATCTCCGCCCATCCCACGGTGCCCGTCGCGCGGGTCCCCGCCATGTCGCAGGACGTGCACGACCTGGAAGGGCTGCGCGAGGTGGGCGACCTGCTGGCCGCCCAGTAGCCGTCACGGCGGCCTGCCAAGCCGTGCAGCGCGCGTTCGCCGACCCGTGACATGCGTGTACGGCTGGCGCCCGGCGCCAGCCGTACGGGATCGGCGCGAACTCAGCCGGCTATCAGCTCATTCGTCCGCTCATATTCTTCTTTGGCCAACTCCAGCAGGTCCCGCCAGGAGTCGACATCCGGTCGCCGACGCAACAGCGCTCGGCGTTCGCGCTCGGTCATCCCGCCCCACACCCCGAACTCGATGCGGTTGTCCAGCGCATCGGCGAGGCACTCGGTCCGGACCGGGCATCCTCGGCAGATCAGCTTTGCTCGGTTCTGGGCAGCACCCTGAACGAACAAAGCGTCAGGATCCGCACCCTTACAGGCCGCACGGGAGGTCCAATCCGTGATCCACATTCGACCCCACTCCCCTTAGGTGGTCAGTCGTGACTTGGGCCGACGGGCGCGGGCGTCGGGCCTCGGTATTCAATTGCTGCAGAAAGAGACCGTACGCAACCAGACGTTCAGGCCGACAGACCCCGGCGGGACCAAATTCTCACATGGTCATCCACGGCCATCTGGCCGGGAATGACTAGTCACCCACCTGCGATACGGCACGAAGTCATGGCAAAACAGGGTTCCGTTACCGTTTGGGTTATCCGTCCGACGTACCCTGGGACTCGTGCAAGCTCAAGGCAAAGATCAGGGGTCGGCGGTCGGCAATGTGCTGAAGCTGCTCGGCGCGGCGGCTGTCACAGGTGTGTTCGTCGCCGCGGTGGCGCTTCCGGCGGTGGGTGGCGCGGGGATGACCGTGAACGCGGCGACGAACGAGCTGCGTCTTCTCCCCGAGGAGCTCAAGGAACCTCCCCTCGCGGAGAAGACCACCCTGCTCGATGCGGACGGCAAGCAGTTCGCCCAGTTCTACTTCGAGAACCGCGAGTCGGTGAAGCTCGACCAGGTCGCCGACGTCATGAAGACGGCGATCGTGGCGATCGAGGACACCAGGTTCTACGAGCACGGGGCGATCGACCTGGAAGGCACCTTCCGCGCGGCGGTGCGGAACGTCTCAGGCGGCGGGGTCGTCCAGGGTGGCTCCTCCATCACGCAGCAGTACGTCAAGCTCGTGCTGCTCAACGCGGCGGAGACCAAGGAGGAGCAGGACGCCGCCATCGAGGCGACGTTCTCCCGCAAGCTCAACGAGCTGCGCTACGCGCTGGCGGTCGAGGAGAAGTACACCAAGTCGGAGATCCTTGAGCGCTACCTGAACATCTCCTACTACGGCGCGGGAGCCTACGGCATCCAGGCCGCGTCCAGGCGCTTCTTCGACAAGCCCGCCTCCAAGCTGACCCTGTGGGAGGCGGCCACCCTGGCCGGAGCCGTGCAGAACCCGAGCCGGACCGACCCGGGGGCGGGAAAGGCGGCCCGCGCGCGGCTGCTTGAGCGGCGCAACATCGTGCTGAGCCGGATGGCCGAACTCGGCAAGATCACAACGCAGGAAGCCGAAGAGGCCAAGAAGAAGAAGCTCGGTTTCAAGAACATCTCGGCCCCCGGCGGCTGCGAGGTGAGCGACTACCCCTACTTCTGCATCTACGTGCAGCAGGAGATCGCCTCCAACGAGGACTTCGGCAAGACCCGCAAGCAGCGGGAGAGGCTGCTCCAGCGGGGCGGCCTGACGATCAAGACGACGCTCGACCCGAAGGCGCAGAAGGCCTCGGAGAAGGCGATCCGGCAGTTCGTCCACACCAGCGACAAGCCGGTCGCCTCGCAGGCGATGGTCGTCCCCGGCACCGGCGCCATCAAGGCGATGGCCGCCAGCCGGAAGTTCGGCGGGAACCCGAAGAAGAACGAGATCAGCTACAACCTCGTCGGCGACCGGCTGCACGGTGGCGGAGCGGGCTTCCAGGCCGGCTCCACGTTCAAGCCCTTCACCCTGCTGACGGCCCTCGACAAGGGCATGAAGCTGAACGACGGTTTCAACACCGGCACCGGCTACCAGTCCCCCAGCCACAGCGCGTTCCGCGACTGCAAGGGCAACGCGGTCGGCGAGCCCGGGCACACCGTCACCAACTCCAGTGAGGGCCCCGGCGGTTTCAACACCCTGACCACCGGCACCCTGGGCTCGGTGAACACCTTCTTCATGCGCCTGGAGCAGGAGGTCGGCCTCTGCGAGACGGTGAAGATGGCCAAGAGCCTGGGCATCCAGCGCGCCGACGGCGCCCCGCTGAAGGAGTTCGAGACCTTCACGCTCGGCATCAACGAGATGGACCCGGTGACCGTCTCCGCCGCCTACGCGACGATCGCCGCCCGCGGCACCTACTGCAGGCCGATGGTGATCACCGAGAGCACCGACCGCGAGGGCAAGAAGACGTCGTACAAGCCCAAGTGCAAGCAGGTCCTGGACGAGGAGGTCGCCGACGCGGCCACCCACATCATGTCCGGGGTCTTCACCAAGGGCACGATGAGCCAGGTCGGCGGCATCGGCCGCGACGCGGCGGGCAAGACCGGCACCACCGACGCCTACACCGCCGCCTGGTTCGCCGGGTTCACTCCCGACCTCGCCTCCGCGGTGAGCGTCGGCGACCCGCGCGGCGCCTTCGGGCACGACCTGATCGGCGTGACCATCGGCGGGCGCTACTACAGCTACGTGTACGGCGCCTCGATCGCGGGCCCGATCTGGAAGAACTCGATGCTCAGCGCGCTCAGGGGCGTCGAGGCGACCTCATTCACCCCGGTGAACATGGAGCGCTTCGGCGGCTGCACCGGCAACCGGTGCGCGCCCAAGCCGCCGCCGAAGTCCGACCGGGGTGACGGCGGTGACCGTGGCGACCGTGGCGGTCGCGGTGGCGGTGACGGTCGCGGTCGCGGCGGTGACGGTCCGCCCTCGGGCGGCGGCGACCGGGAGGTCAACGGCGGCATCACGATCCCTCCGGTCACCCCCTAGGACAGTAGAGCCCTCCGCACCTGCCCCTTTGAAAGGGTCCGGCGCGGAGGGCTCTGGCCTTACCCGGAGAGGTATCGTGCGTGCCGCCACGGCCTCGGGTCAGGATGACGCGAGGCGCGCCCGTACGGCCTGTGCGACGCGACCGCCCTCGGCGCGCCCGGCGACCTTCGGGTTCACGATCTTCATGACCTGGCCCATGGCCTGCGGCCCGGAGGCACCGCTCTCGGCGACGGCCTCGTCCACGAGGGTGGCGAGTTCCTCGTCGGAGAGCTGGGCGGGCAGGTACGCCTCCAGCACGGCCTGCTCGTCGATCTCCGCCTGCGCCTGCTCCGCCCGGCCGGCACCGCTGAACGCCTCGGCCGCCTCGCGGCGCTTCTTGGCCTCCTTGGCCAGCACCTTGACGATCTCGTCGTCGGTGAGCTCGCGCGCCGCCTTACCCGAGACCTCCTCGACGTTCACGGCCGCGAGGGCCATGCGAATCGTGCGGGTGCGGATCTCGTCCCTGCTCTTCATGGAGGCCGTGAGATCGGCCTTCAGCTTGTCCTTCAATGCGCTCATGCGGTCCATCTTGCCGCCTCACCAGCCCCGCTGTATCCAGAGTTTCCGTCCGGAGGGCCGATCTCGGGCATGATGAGAGGGTGAGGAAAGCAGCCGCGGTGCCCCTGTCCCTGTTCGGCGTCGGCCTGGCCGGCCTCGCGTACGCCTCGGTCATCGAGCGCAACGCGTTCCGGCTGCGCCGCTTCGACGTGCCCGTGCTGGAGCCGGGGCAGCGTCCGGTGCGTGTCCTGCACCTGTCCGACCTGCACCTCACCCCCGGCAGGCGGATGCTCATCGACTGGGTCCGCTCGCTCGGAGCGCTCCACCCCGACCTGGTGGTCAACACCGGCGACTCCATCGCGCACCCCGACGCGATCACGCCCCTGATGCATGCCCTGGAGCCCCTGCTGTCGCGTCCGGGGCTGTTCGTCTACGGCTCCAACGACATGTACGAGCCGAAGCCGAAGAACCCGCTGCGCTATCTCTGGCGCACCTCCAAGGCCGACTACGGCCAGAAGATCCCCACGCTTCCCTGGGAGGAGCTGGGCACCGCGATGGCCGCCGAGGGCTGGCTCGACATGAACAACACCACCGCCCGGGTCAAGGTCGGCGATCTTGACATGGCGGTGGGCGGCATCCACGACTCCCACATCAACCGCGACCGCTACGACCTGATCGCCGGCCCCGCCCCGGCCGAGGCCGACCTGCGGCTGGGGGTGATGCACTCGCCGGAGCCCCGTAACATGACCCGCTTCGCCGCCGACGGCTACCAGCTGCTGCTCGCCGGTCACACCCATGGCGGCCAGCTCTGCGTCCCCTTCTACGGCGCCCTGGTCACCAACTGCGGCATCGACCGGGCCCGGGTCAAGGGCATGAGCCGCCACGACTCCGCCTACCTCCACGTCTCCGCCGGCCTCGGCACCAGCCCCTACGCTCCGGCCCGCTTCGCCTGCTACCCCGAGGCCAGCCTGCTGACCCTGGTGCCCCGTCGGCGCGACGCAAGCACCCACGAAGTCCGCTAGACTTTCCCAAGCACGAGCAAGACCGGACGTGTGACCGGGGTGTGGCGCAGCTTGGTAGCGCGCTTCGTTCGGGACGAAGAGGCCGCAGGTTCAAATCCTGTCACCCCGACGTTGAATAAAGTCCCGAGGCAGAGAGCCGTTCCTGAGAAATCAGGAACGGCTTTCTGCGTTACTGGGTGACTATCTCTCTCAGAGCGCCTGGGATCGTGCGGCTTCCGGCGGTGGCATGGCAAGGACGGCTTCCCGAACAGACCCTGGCCGCCGAGCCCGCGATACCGACACCGCCCCCAAGCGGGCCCTCTGCCGCCTTCCCCCGACACCCCCGCCCAGATCCGCCCCGGCTCGGCACTGGACGTCGCCTCGCGCCCTGTCCCAGGCGAACATTGGGGTTGCCGGAGACGGGGTCGGAGCCACGAGAGACGGGTGGGCTGCGGCCACACCTGGTCTACTTATCGCAGGTGCGATGATATAAGGGCAGCATCTTTGTTGATTGCCAGGGAACCTGCCTCTTGAAGCCCGAATATGCGAAGGTATCGTGATTGTCCGTGGCGACGTTCTGGGTCGGCACGTGAGCCAGTAAGGAGCCCTCGTTGTTCAGGCGTCTTTCCCGGTGGGCCACGATCCCCATCGCCCTCACATTGGCCGCCGGCCTGGCCGGCTGCGGTTCCAGCGATCCGGCCACCTCCGCCCCCTCCGGCGGGTCGTCCGGAGACGGGGCCACGACGCTGACCGTGTTCGCCGCCGCGTCGCTGACCGGCACGTTCACCGAGCTGGGCAAGACCTTCGAGGCCGCACACCCGGGCACGACCGTGCGGTTCAACTTCGGTTCCAGCGCCACCCTGGCCCAGCAGATCGTCGAGGGCGCCCCGGCCGACGTCTTCGCCGCCGCCAGCCCGGCCACGATGAAGACCGTCACCGACGCCTCCCTGGCCGGCACCCCGGCCACCTTCGTGCGCAACACCCTCCAGATCGCCGTACCCGCCGACAATCCCGCCAAGGTCGACGACCTGAGCGACCTGACCGATCCGAAGGTCAAGGTCGCCCTCTGCGCCGAGCAGGTGCCGTGCGGCGCGGCAGCGGTCAAGGCGCTGGACGCGGCCGGTCTGAAGGTCACACCGGTCACCCTGGAACAGGACGTCAAGGCCACCCTCACCAAGGTCGAGCTCGGCGAGGTCGACGCCGCCCTGGTCTACAAGACGGACGTCATCTCCTCCGGCGGCAAGGTCCAGGGCATCGACTTCCCCGAGGCGGAGAAGGCGATCAACGACTACCCGATCGCCACCCTGTCCAAGGCGCCCGCCCCCGAGGCGGCCAAGCAGTTCGTCGATCTGGTGCTGTCGCAGCAGGGCAAGGACGTGCTGACCAAGGCCGGCTTCCAAGCCCCCTGACCCGCGATGACGCGATCCGCGACCCCGGCGGGCCGGAACGGCGCACAGCGCCGCCCCGGTCCGTCCGGCCGCCTGTCAGGAGGTACGGCAGGGGGTACGGCATGAGCGGCGACCAGCCCCGTAACGCCATCTGCCTGGGCGGCCCCTGCCACGGCATGCTCACCCACATCGACCAGGACATCGGCACCCTCACCGTGCCCGTCCCGCGCCGCTCGCCCGAAGAGCCCGAGGGCGTCGCCCGCTACCGCATCACCCGCGAACGGGTGCACCATCCCTGCCGCGCCGAGCCGTTCATCGCCCTGCACTGGGCCGATCCCCCCGAACCGGCCGGCCCGCCCTGCCCCTGTGGCCTCAGGCACTAGACACGCCGCTTCGCGGGCGCACCTTCGCACGTCCGGCCGACGTGCCGGCCTCGCACCGACGTAGCACCGGATACGGCCCGCACGGCGCGGCTCTCATCGCCGGTCGCAGCGTGGAGTACTCAACGTCGGAGCGGCCAATGCCGACACGGTTTCCAGCGCTCATAGGAGCCTTTAAGGGCATAAAGTAACCCCCCGAAGTCAACCGGCAGCAGACGGTAATGTACGTTTGTGGTCATGATCGCATCGATGCGGCGGGTCGTACGGCACGGAGGCGTCGCCTTCGCGCTAGGGCTGGCCGTGCTCGGTGCCGTCGTGTTGATGCACCTGACGCTGTGCGTGGTGGCCCCCGCCCACCGGGGCCATCATCGTGCCCCCGGCCCGTGGCCGCCGGCCACGGCGACCGTCGGGGTGAGCGCCGCCGAGGACACCGGCGCCGCCACCGGGCTTCTCACCCTGATCGGCGCGGGGACGCCGGCGGAGCACCTACCGTGCCCGGAGCCGCCCGTCGATGAAGATCACCACCTCTGCGGCGCGGCGGCCGGAGCGCAGATCACCGGCACGCGCGTCCTGGTGCCGGCCGGGCCTGTCGTCGGTGACCCGGTGGTGGCCGAGGAGTCCGCCACAGCTCCACCGCCGCCCGCGCGGCGGCGCGCGCAACCGGTCCGTCCGCCGCCCGGGGTCGCGCTACTTCTACTCAAATCCGTTTCCCGGATATAGCCCGCCCCTCGGGCCGCCAACGACTCCACGCTCCCGCTGAGCGGTATGAGCCGTCGTTCGCGCACGCCCAAAAGCGAGTCGACCACATCGCATTCAGGGGAAACGGATCATGATATATACACTTAGTTCACCACAGATCACTGCGAGTTCGCCACAGATCGCCACCACCTCGCTCGGCCAGTTGATCACCGGAGCCACCTGCCACGCCCCCGAGCACGTGGTCGGCAACACCCCGGTGCTCTGGGTCCCGGAGATCGCCTCGGGACAGGGGCGCGGGTTCTGGGCGAAGCTGGAGGGCAACAACCCCGGAGGGATCAAGGACCGCTCCGCCCTCTACATCGTCGAGCGGGCACGCGAGCGCGGCCTGCTTCGCCCCGGAGCGCCCATCGTGGAGTCCACCAGCGGGACCTTCGGCCTGGGCCTGGCACTGGCCGGCATCGTCGGCGGCCACCCGGTGACGCTGGTGACCGACCCGGGCATGGAACCGCTGATGTGCCGGCTGCTGTCCGCCTACGGGGCGCGTGTCGTCGTCGTCGGCGAACCGCACCCGGTGGGCGGCTGGCAGCGGGCCCGCCGCCAGCGCGTGCTGGAGTTGCTCGATGAGCACCCCGACGCCTACTGCCCGGACCAGTACAACAACCCCGACAACGTCGCCGCCTACACGGGGCTGGCCATGGAACTGGCCGGCCAGCTCGGGCGGATCGACGTCCTGGTGTGCAGCGTGGGCACCGGCGGTCACAGCGCCGGGGTCTTTCGCGCGCTCCGGCGCTTCTATCCCGACCTGCGCCTCGTCGGCGTCGACACGATCGGCTCGACCATCTTCGGCCAGCCCGCGCGCGCCCGGCTCATGCGCGGCCTGGGCAGCAGCATCTACCCGCGCAACGTGGCCTATGAGGCATTCGGCGAGGTCCACTGGGTCGCGCCCGCCGAAGCGGTCTGGGCCTGCCGGCGCCTGGCCGCGCTGCGCTACGCCACCGGCGGGTGGAGCGTCGGCGCGGTGGCCCTGGTGGCATCCTGGCTGGCCCGCACGCTGCCCGGCCACACCCGGATAGCGGCGATCTTCCCCGACGGCCCGCACCGCTACTTCGACACCGTGTTCAACGACGACTACTGCGCCGAACGGGGCCTGCTCGGCGCACCGGCGGCGGCCGACCCCGACGAGATCGTCCACCCCGCCGAGCGTGAGCTGACCCGCTGGACCCGGTGCACGACCGTGCTCGACCCCACCACCCTCCCAGAGGGCGCCGGCACGGCAGGGAAAACAGCAGAGGAGACAGCAGGGCAGACGGCAGGGGAGACGGCAGGGCAGACGGCAGGGCAGACAGTGGGGCAGACAGTGGGGCAGACGGCGGGGCAGACGGCGGGGGAGAGCGTCGTCGGGCGCGGGCAGGTCGTCACGGCAGGCGGCTCCGGCGCCGGGGAGCCCATCCTGCAAAGCGGCTCCGACGGTGGGCACAGGTGCGCTTTCGCGGGAGGGCACCCTCGCGCGGGAGAACTCGCGACCGCTCCGCAAGGCGGCCCCCATGGCGGGGTGGCCATCACCGACGGGTGCGAAGAGGTCCGGCGGTGAGGGGCACCCTGGCCCTGGCCCGCTCCTTTGACCGGCCGGTGAGACTGCTACTGGTCAACCAGCTCACCATCAACACCGGCTTCTACATGCTGATGCCCTACCTGGCCGGCCACCTGTCGGGAGCGCTGGCGCTACCGGCGGCACTGGTCGGCCTGATCCTGGGCATCCGCAACCTCAGCCAGCAGGGCATGTTCCTGATCGGCGGCACCCTGGCCGACCGGCTCGGCCACAAACCCATGATCGTCGCGGGGTGCGGGCATCCGCGTTCGAGCCCCTGCGCGCGGTCGGCCGGGGT